>NZ_BDJK01000019.1:0-28508 GCF_001950255.1 Carboxydothermus pertinax | reverse complement strand
GGGTTGTGATTATAGCCACATAAGCCGTAAGCAAAATCATAACCCCACCTAAAACCTTAGCGGTCAAATCAATTTTACTCCCCAAATCTTTAGATAAGAAAATAAATATGGCAAAAACAGCAGAAATGACTGCTCCCCACTTCGGGCTAATCCCGGTTATGACATTCACCGCCATACCTGTCCCAGCAATATTGCCGATATTAAAGGCAAAACCCCCTAAAACAATTAAAAAGGTAATAAAAACTCCCAGTCCAGGCAGCACCTGATCGACCAACTCCTGTCCTGGTCTTTTCGTCATAGTAATTATCCGCCAGATGTTTAGCTGAGCTCCAATATCCAGCAAAATGGACATAAGGATAACAAAACCAAAGCTGGTAAGAAGTTGTTCGGTAAATACCGCCGTTTGGGTTAAAAATCCGGGACCAATAGCGGAAGTTGCCATTAAAAACGCTGCCCCTAAAACTGCTCCTGCTCCTTTTTTTGACATCATCTCACTCTCCCTCTATTTTTTCCTGCTCAAAAGTATATATTTCGACTTTAGTTAATGAAAGTACCGTTTCTCATGTATATTGTATTTTCTATGTATTTTGTGGGCCAGATCACAGAATTTTCTTGATTTTTAGGGTTTAATGGTAGTAAGGAAAGGAAGTGGCATTATGAGCATGTGGAAATGTCCCGGTCAGGACCGGAGTTTCTGGAAAATCGATGATATTTTTGAATCCCCCTGCCCGCACTGTGGAGAAGTGATTGAGTTCTGGAAAGATGACATCACCATAAAATGTCCGCACTGCAAAAACTTTGTCACCAATCCTAAATTTAATCCCGGTTGCGCCGCCTGGTGTAATTACGCCGACAAATGCCTGGGAACTGTAGCCAACGAAATTCAAAGTCAGCCGGAAATAGTGAAAACCCGGGTAGAAGTTAACGTGCGAAAGTACCTGTTTAACCAACCGGAACTTTTGGGGTTATCTTTAAAAGCCGGGGAATATGCCGAAAAGCTTTCCGAAAAACTCTTAATTTCCCCCTTAGTTCCGGTGGTAGCCGCTTATTTTCATACGATAACGGAAAAAAGCACCCGCCAGGACCTGGCCCAAAAGGCAAAAGTTCCGATTGAGGCATATCAAGCCGTAGAAAAGCTTTTAATGGGAGAAGGAGAAGAAAAAGCAGCTCGGGTCTTTTCTGATGCAGTAAAATTAGCCGCATTCCACCATAAAACTTTAGAAGAAGCTACTTTGGAGTTTAATAAACTGCAAAGCGAACTAACTCTTGCCGAATCCCGGGAATTGGCCCAAAAGATTTATGAGATAAAAGAAAAACTCCTTAAAAAGAAAATAGAGAAGATTTAAAAAGCAGGCTATTTGAACCGGTTGCAATTGAAAGACCCTGCATTTTTAGCAAAATTGCAGGGTCTAATTTTTTATAACCTTTTCTCTTAAATTTTCAAACCTAAATCTCTGATCATCTGTAAATCTGTTTCCACTTCCCGGCCTTTAGTGGTTAAATAATGCCCGATTAACATGCCGTTTAATCCCGCCATTAATCCCAAAGCCTGCATATCCCGCAAATTTACCTCCCGGCCACCGGCATACCTGATATTTTTATCCGGTAAAATGAAGCGGAAAATGGCAAAAGTCTTAACAACTTCCAGGGGCGATAAAAGCGGCCGGTTTTCCAGTTTTGTCCCCTTAATTGGATTAAGCACATTTATCGGTACGGCATCTACATCCAATTCCTTTAGCGTAAAAGCAAACTCAATCCGCTGTTCCATCGTTTCTCCCATGCCGATAATACCGCCACAACATACTTCCATGCCGGCTTTTTTGACCCTTTTAATGGTTTCTATCCGTTCATCATAAGTATGAGTTGTAACGATATTGTTAAAAAAACTTCGCGCTGTTTCCAGATTGTGATTATATCTTGTAACTCCCACTTCATGCAACATTCTGGCCGCTTTTTCGGTTAATGTGCCCAGGCAAGCGCATAATTTAAGCTTTACTTCCTGACGTAAACGTTGATAAATAGCTAAAATTTTTTTAAAATCCTCGTCCTCCTCGGTCATTCCCAGACCGGCCGTTACCAGATCAAAGCGATGGGCTCCGGCCGCTTCCATCGCCCTGGCCTTGGCTAAAATTTTTTCTTCATCGAGCATTTCAGTGGGTGTAATTTCTGTATGATGATGAGCCGATTGAGCACAAAAGGCACAGTCTTCTGAACAACGACCGGTTTTTACGCTGATTATTGAGCATAAATCCACCTTATCCCCCACAAACTTTTCCCTGATCTTAGCCGCCATCGCTGCTAATACCTGAATATCCGCTCCCTCAGCCTGCGCAAGTTCTATAGCTTCGAATTGGTTAATTTGTCCGCCGGCCAGCACTTTTTGGGTTAATTCAAATATACGGTTAAACATATCAATACCTCCCTCTTTACTGTTATAAATACAGGTTAAATTATATATTGTTAACTATTTTTATTTAAAAGTTAACAAAAATCGCTCGTTAATGCAAGTTGTTTAACATAAAATTAGCCAATAAAAATTAAAAGGCTGTTGAGCATTTATCAACAGCCTTAATCAAAAACCGACTTATCCTAAATCTCCAACTGCCAATTTTTACCCTATTTTTTCCTCTTGCCATTGGCTTTTTCCGCTTGAACCTTAGCTTTTATTTCTATCTGAACCTTGGCTTTTAGTGCTACTACTGTTTTAGCCGTATCCCGCTTCATCTTCATTAAATCCTGCATTTCTTTTTTATTAACAATTCCACCAACCACTTTTACTTCCTTTAAAGTTCCCTGGGCATCGTACTTGACCACCACTTTTGCTCCCACCGGGATTGAAGCAAGGTCTTTTACAGTATACTTCACAAATTTCGGAACAGATACAATCTTTTTGCCCGCTTTTTTCTCTACTAAAGTAAAGATTTTGAGCCCCTTATTTCCGGTTACCTTAACCGCTGCCGGGTCAACAACAGTAAAGCTTTTGGATATGGTAACGTTTTTGTTCATCTTGGCTACGGTAAACACACCGTCTTTGTTATATGCTACTACCCCGGCAAAAGTGTAAACCGCCATACTTACTGCTGGTTGCGGATAAGTAGTTCCTGCGACCGAATTTGTATTATACGTAGTATCAGTTACCGTATTATTATAAGTAGCATTAGTAACTGTAGTGTTAGTTACCGTAGTGTAGGTAGTATCGGTAACCGTCGGGGTAGTCCCTTCTTCCGCCAGAGCAAAACCGGCAAAAGCCACCACCAGGGATAAAGTTAATACTACTGCTATAAGCTTTTTCATGGTATCTACCTCCTTTAAATTTTGTTTTCACTATAATATTCGTAAGCTTTTAAAATTTTAGGGGGGGAAAGGAAAAAATTTTTGCAAAAAAAATTTATTAGGCATAAAATAAAGTTATCCGATAGAAAGAGGGGATAAAGATGCTGGAAAAAATTTCAGAGACAGAAATTTACCGGGTAAAAATACCCGTACCTTTTCCTTTAAAGTATATTAACTGCTACTTAACTTTCGATGAAAAAGGCTGGTATGTTATTGATACCGGAATTAACTACCCTGAGGCTCGAGCGGCCTGGGAAAAAGTAGTTACCGAGTTAGGACTTAAATGGGAAAATTTAAAAACTATTTATTTAACCCATTACCACCCGGACCATTACGGCCTTGCCGGCTATATGCAACAGAAATCCCGGGCCAGGGTCTACATGGCACCGCAGGAGTTTACCGCAGCCCGGGGATTTTTTATCAAAGACCCGGAAGAAATTTATCCAAAGTTTGCCGAATTTTACTTACAAGCCGGTGTTCCCACCGAAAAAAGTGAAGAAATAATTTACCATACTATAAGAAACCGGGAAATGACAGCACCTCATCCGGAAGTTACTTTCATTGCTCCCGGACAAAAAGTACCCTTTGGTAAATATCTTTTAACCACTTACTTTCATCCGGGCCACTCGCCCTCCCATCTTACCCTGCACCTAGAGGAATTAGAGCTTTTATTTTCAGGAGACCATCTCTTGGAAAAAATATCGTCCAATATAAGCTATTGGCCGATGTACAGCGGGCAAAATCCGCTAAAAGACTATTTGCATAGCTTAGAAGCCTTAAAAAATCTTAAGGTAAACTTAATTCTTCCCGGACACGGTAATCCTTTTTCCGATATGTTAGGACGGATCAAAGAACTTTTTGCCCACCATAGGGACCGACTTCAAGAAATTAAAAAGCTTACCGAGGAAGGGCTAAACCCTTATGAAATAACCCTGAAGATTTTCAGGAAAAACCTTAGCCCTCATGAAATTCGCTTTGCGGTAGCGGAAATAATCGCTCACCAAATTTACCTAAAAAGTTAAAGGACTTAGGGCGTAATGCCGTAAAGTCCTTTTTATATATTCTTTTGAAAAAGGCGAGGTAAAACATACCCCGCCTTTTCCTTTTAATCCATATACTATTCAGTTTCCTGGTGTCCATGAAAAATACCTTCAGAATTTTTCGCCAGGTCCTGGAGATAGGTCCAGGTCCCAAATGTAAAGATTAAAATCACCACACCGGCAATTATGAACATCATATTATAAAACTACTACAGGTTTTAGTTTTTATTTTTGTAACATTTTTGTTATGCTTTTTAAACATCTCTTTGGTAATTTAGGTACTAGTCAAATCTACCGCAGGAGGTGATAGGTTATGCAAAAAGCAACCAAAATTCTAACCCTTTTAATGCTGTTGCTCTTTATTTTAGGTAGCATAGCTTTAGCCAGCGGCAGCAATAGCCAGGATTCTATGGCTACTAACAGCTCGATGTCTTCGGGGAATATGGATATGTCCAGTAATAACATGGATAGCAACCAGCAAAACACCAAGTCTTCAGAAGATATGGACATGTCCAATAACAGTGCAACTGACCACCAAAAAGCCGCCATCGACAATTCTCCAAATAAAAACATGACTGATGGCCATGAAGTCAAAGATTCTCACTCGTCAGGCGATATCCCGTGGAGTTTTTTAAAAGTTATAGGCATTTTAAATGCAGGCATAATCTTAACTGGGCTTATTGTCCGCCATCTTCCCAAAAGAGAGGAGTTGAAAAATGAGCCAAATTCTTAAAAATATCCTTAGGAGCCGCTGGTATCCGTTAATTTTTCAGATCTTTACCTTATTTTTCTTTAGCATTATTGTTTATACTTTAATCACAGGTCCTGCATCGCCCCATGATAATTTTGGTACCGCCCTTACCTGGGTGCTTTGGTGGCCCATTATCCCGTTTATTTTCCTTTTGTTTGGACGCTTTTGGTGTGCAATCTGTCCTTTTGCCACCATTAACGATATCGTCCAAAAATTTGCAGGAATTAAACTTAAAGTTCCAAACTTCCTTAAAAAATATGGCATTTGGATTATTGATGCTACTTTTATCTTAATAACCTGGTCAGACCATATCTGGGGTATCGTAGAAAATCCCCGGGGTTCCGGAATTCTGCTCCTTTTGATAACCACCGGAGTTATCTTTTCCGGTGTTCTTTTTGAAAGACGCACCTGGTGCCGTTATCTTTGCTTCCTAGGTGGTCTTGCCGGTAACTATTCCCGAACCGGTATGTTAAAACTACGGGCCACCCCGGATATTTGTAAAAATTGTACCACTCTTGCTTGCTATAAAGGGAGCAAAAATACCCCCGGTTGCCCATTATTTGAGGTCCCAAGAAATATGCAAACCAGCGCCACCTGCAATCTTTGCGGCTATTGTGTTAAAAATTGTCCAAACGATTCCATAAATATCTCTTTTAAACCTCCTGCCAGTGAACTTTGGTTCATCAAACGGCCAAGACTGGAAGAGTCATTTTTGGCAATTGTAATTATGGGTATCGTTTTTGTACAAAACATTACCATGCTGGAAATCTGGCAAAAATGGCAAAAGGCTTTAACCAATATCCTCCACACCGATAATTATGCTGTGTTATTTACTGTACTGTTCTTAATTGCAATGGCTGTACCTGTGGTTTTAACATTAATTGCAAGCAAGGGAGTAGCTTTGGTTAATAAGCAAAAGTCCTGGGAAAATTTTGCGCGCTACGGCTATGCCCTTATTCCTCTAGATCTGGCCGGGCATTTGGCGCATAACCTTTTTCACCTCCTTGCCGAAGGAAAATCAATATTTTATACAGGCTTAACCTTTTTCACCGGTCAGGAATTAGACAATATGAGTCGCTCAATAGTCGGCTCCTCTACGATTACTCTTTTGCAATATAGTCTTCTAGTATTAGGTGCAATTTTATCTCTGTATACCGCCTGGAAAATTACAAAAAATAATGAACCTAAAAATACTTTCAATGTTTTTTTACCGTTTGGTATATTAATTATCGTCTTCTTTTTAATTAATATTTACCTCTTTATGCTGCCAATGGCCATGAGGACGTAAATATTATAATCTCGAATCCCTAAACCGCTAGCCACCGATAGATTTCACCTCATGCTAGCCGTCCTTGTTTTAGTTAACGGCTACTACTACCTTCACCGTTCAGGACTTTCACTTGTAATTCCGCGCCCATGCCGGGCGTAAAAATTAAAGGACTTAGGGCGTAATGCCGTAAGTCCTTTTTATATATTCTTTAATTTCTCTGATAAATTTTTCAGCATCAATGATCTGCTGTTTAACTTCTTCTTCTGTAACTCGGAAAAAATCCTTATAATAACTCTCGGTCCTAATATTATTTATTTTTTATTTCTTCATTTTCCACTAAATTTTTCATGAATATTTACCGCCTTTTAACCTAATTTTCTCCTATTATTTCCACACTGTCAATAAAAATACCCCCTCCCAAGGGGGTACAATTATTTATTTAGGCAAATCATTTTTCCCGTAAGGCAGTGGGATATACTGCACTGAAGGCCGGCGGCCCTGGGGCTGGGGATACAAATCCATAAGCTCATAAATCTCCCGGGGCAGGTTAGTCGACACCGGAAGCCCCAGCTCCTTTAACTGCTGGGCAGAAATGGGATAATCGTGAGTCCAGGTTCCCTGGGATAAAAGCTTGGCCACTTCCCGGGCTTTTTCCAGCTCCATTTTATCGGATAAAAGCTCTACCACCGTATTTTCCACCTGGGCCAGGGCTTTTTTGGCAATGTCCGCCATAATCAGGGTTTTGTCCTCTACCTTATCGGGTCCTTTTTGCTCCACCACTTTAAGAATCGATGCCGCCGGAAATTCCCCAAGCTGCGGATCTACCGGACCCGCCACCGCATTTTCATCCATGACAATTTCATCGGCCGCTAAAGCAATTAAAGTTCCGCCGGACATAGCATAGTGCGGAATAAATACCGTTACTTTGGCCGGATGCTTTCTTAAAGCTTCAGCTATCTGCTCGGCAGCCAGAACCAGCCCTCCGGGGGTGTGGAGTACCAGGTCAATTGGCATATCATCAGGGGTCAAGCGAATTGCCCGCAAAATCTGCTCCGAATCCTCAATATTGATGTAACGGCTAAAAGGCAGCCCCAAAAAGCTAAAAGTCTCTTGCCGGTGAATCATCGTTATTAAGCGTGATTTTCTTTTCGTTTCAAAATGACGAATGATCTTGAGCCGCAAAACTTCAATTTTTTGTTGTTTAAACATTGGAACTAAAGACATCAGCAAAATTAAAAACCAGAAAAAGTCAAATAAAGATACTTTCAAAACTCTCACCCCCTTTGTTATTTATTTTTCATTCTCCCCTAATTTAATTGCCTCTTAACTTTACTTTTATCTTCATACATCCGGTCGTCAGCAAGCTTTAAAAGAATCTCGGTATTCCCCGCTTCCACCGGATAAGTTGCTCCCCCTACTGCCAAAGAAAATTTGCGCTGGTATTTTTTAAGTTCTAAAGCAGAAAAACGCTTTTTAAGCTCTAAAACTTTGTTTTTCCCTTCTTCCAGACCCATCTTGCGGTAAATAATCCCAAACTCATCACCACCAAGCCTGGCTCCTATATCGCTTTGCCGGATATTTTCCCGGATTTTTTGTCCTATTAACTTCAAGGCTTGATCCCCTGCCCCGTGGCCTAAACTATCGTTAATCTCTTTTAATCCATTCATATCCAGAAATACTAACGTAAAAGGTTCGCCGTAACGATCCGCATCGTATTTTATTTTTTCCAATTCCTCAAAGAAATATCGGCGATTTGGGAGCCCGGTCAAGCTATCTTCATAAGATAACTTTTCCATTATCTCCTGTCTTTTTGCTTGAATTATTGACAGAGTAGCGTATTTTTGAAAAACCTGCGCTGCTTCAAAATCATATTCATCAAATTTTTTAAAAGGCTGGAAAAGGTAAAGAAAAATAAAACCAAAAAACTCGTCGTCGGAAGCTAAGGGAATATATAAAATTTGTTTGGCTTCAGAAAATATCCGCTCAAGTTCTGGCGAATATTCAACCTCTCGAAACATTTTTAAAATAGAAATAAGGTTTTCATAAATTTCAACACTTTTCCCAAAAACTTTTTCAAAATTTTTAAAATAAATAGTTTTTCCTATATCAAAATAATCTACAAATTTACCCCAGCTGTATTCAGCTCGAAAATAATCTTCCCCGTCTTTTAAGTAAATTGCTATCCGTTCAGCTTTTGGTATAAGCTTTAAAAGTTTATCCCCATGAATTTTTAATAGCTTTTCTAAGTCAATGTTATGTTTTAAAAGCTCTTCACTCATTTTCCCCATTTCGCTTAAATTGTAGTAGTAATTTAATACCCCGGAAAGATAAATTGCCCGAAAGAGGAAAAAATAAGCAAGCACCTTGTAAAGATGGCCAATTAAGTTATAAGTATCATAAACGCTTTTATAAAAAGTAAAAGCAACTTCGGAGAAAAAAGTAAAGATCACAAAATACCCAAAATTAACCAAAACCGAAAGTTTAATATATCTTCTCCCTAGAAAAATAACTAATAACCCCAGCCCATAAAGCGTCATTAAAGCATGTTCTAAAGATATTTTTAAAGAAGTTAAGCCTTTACCTTCAACGTACAGGGGAGGAACTTTATTTAAATATACCGTTGAAAACAAAAAAGCCCCAATCATTAAGGCAAAATTTAAAAGCATTATCAATAAAACAGGAAATGTTTTATCTTCATTCCGCCAAAGCTGTAGTCCTGCTGCAATAACCCCTAAAGCTACTATAAATCTTCCGTACAGCCATAAAAAAGTTGCTTTTTGATAAGAACCTGGAGTAATAAACTCAGGCATTCCTTTATAAGAAAGAGTATGGAGTAAGTCCACCCACCCTACCGCTAAAAAGAGAAGACCTAAAACATGTAAAAACCTTCCGTACCGTCCGGTAAGTCCATCCCGCATCAGCCAAACCATACTGAAAATAGCAAAAGAAACAAAAACGGTTATAAGTTCCAGTAACGTATGCACCCCAAGGTACTGTTCGTGGCTGTAAATACGGTACACTATCGGTGAATAATACCGGGCTAAAGCTAAAAACAAAAAAGCGCCAATAAAAGCTATAATTAATTTTCGCTTATAACCATCCAAACCTTCTCCCTCCAAAGTAAAAGAAACTACCAGCCGCCACTGGCACCGCCACCACCACCGGAGCCGCCGCCAAAATGGTCGTCAAAATCATTATCACCGCCACCAAAAGGTCCCCCGGGAGGTATAAAAATTGGCGGGTCAAAATCCGGCCCCCGGTGCGGTCCGTAATAGGTGTACTTTCGCGGCCGCAGAAGAGCGGAGATGATAAAAAATAAGATTATAAGTGTTACAAAGACAGCTCCAATCACTTCCACAGAAACACCGGATTTTACTTGGTAAGCTTCGGGGTTTTCTTTACTCAGCTCAATCGGGCTTATTCCGTACTCTTTGGCCACTTCCGCCACTACCCGGCGAAAACCAAGGAGAATTCCTTTATCATAATCCCCCTGGCTAAAATAGGGAAGCATACTCTCTCTTAAAATCCTTCCCGCTTTGCCATCGGGAATAGCCCCTTCCAAGCCATAGCCCACTTCAATCCGGGCTTTACGATCCTGAATTGCTACTAAAATTACCACCCCGTTATTTTTCTCGCTACTTCCCACGCCCCACTGACGCAAAACTGCCAGCGCATACTCTTCTATTGGTAGACCTTCTAAGCTATTGACCGTCACTACAACTATTTGAGCTCCGCTTTTAGCATAAAGCACCCGGTTTACCTTAAGGATTTCTTCCCGGGTAGCTGCCGACAGTACTCCGGCATAATCGGCAACATAAATATCCTTTTGGGGTTTGGGGACGATAGCTAAGGCAGTTCCGCTTATAAGAAAAAGGAGTATTACTACTCCTGCAAAAATTTTATAAGTTTTCATTTTTCCACCTACTGCCCAAAGTTCACCTTCGGAAAAGTTTTAGCATTCTCCGGTGCCTTAAAGTAATCTTTTGGCGTAAAGCCAAATATCCCGGCCACAATATTGGTAGGGAAAGTTTTAATGCGGGTGTTGTATTCTCTAACAGCCTCATTGTAATCCCGCCGAGCCACAGTAATCCTATTGGCCGTACCCGCAAGTTCGTCCATAAGCTGAGCAAACTGAGCATCGGCCTTTAAGTTGGGGTAGTTTTCGGTTAGCATTAAAAGCCGGCCGACCAGATTACTTAGCTCTCCTGCCGCTTCATCCCGCTGGGAAACGGTTCCGGCAGAAAGCATCAAACTTCTAGCTTTCGCAATACTCACAAAGATTTCTTTTTCGTGGGCCGCATAGCCCTTCACTGTGGCCTCAAGATTGGGCAAAAGATCCGCCGCCCGGGCCAGTTGGTTATCAATTTCGCTTAAATTAGCATCGACTTTTTCGTTTAAAGCCACAAGGGAATTATAGGTAGAAAATCCATACAGGAGAAATAAAATAACTATTCCTACAATCACCCAGAAAAGGGGCTTTTGGTTCATCGTACTACCTCCAAAATTTATTTTTTCTCGACCTTATTTTACATTATCATGGTAAAACATTCAAACTTTTGTCGGAAAATGTTACAAAATTTTAATAATTAACTGCGAAGGCAAGTAAATATTTTTTCAAACAAAACTTTATACTCATCGCTTTTTCTTACTGCTATTAAATCCCGCGGGCGGGGGAGATTAACCTCAAGTATGGCCTTTACCCTGCCGGGCCGGGCCGATAATACCAGTACCTTATCCCCCAGAAATATTGCTTCGTCAATGCTGTGGGTGATGAATAGTGAGGTAATCTTTTTTTCGTCCCAAATTTTTAAAAGCTCCTGTTGCAACACATGCCGGGTCTGTTCATCTAACGCTCCAAAAGGCTCGTCTAAAAGTAGCACTTCCGGCTCCACCGCAAACGCCCGGGCAACCGCTACCCGCTGCTTCATCCCTCCCGATAATTCTTTCGGGTAGGACCGGGCAAAATCTAAAAGTCCGGTAACCTTTAAGTAATACTCCACCTTTTCCTGGCGAAGTTTTTTCGGTAGTTTTCGTAGTTTTAAACCAAACTCAACATTTTCGTAAACCGTAAGCCACGGAAACACCGACTGCTCCTGAAATACCATAGCATTAAGCGGCTTTTCCGGATCCTCCCGAATTATTTTCACCTCTCCCCGGGTAGGCGGAATAAGCCCGGCTATAATCCTAAGCAAAGTAGTTTTCCCGCAACCGGATGGTCCTACTATTGTAACAAATTCGTTTTTCAAAACGGTAAAGCCGATATCTTTCAGCGCAGCTACTTCTTTTTTTCGGGAATAAAAAATTTTTGTTACCTTTTCCACCAGCACCTTTTCCACCTACACTCACCCCTTCCAGGGGATAATGATTTTTTCGATAAAGTCCAGTAAGTAAGACAGAATGTAGCCTAAAAGGGAAAGCATTAAAAGGGCGATAAACATTTGTTCAATGGCAAACATATCATACGCCCGCCAGATCATGTACCCGAGTCCCGCCCGGGCCGCTGACATCTCTGCCGCTACCACCAAAAGAAGTCCGGTTCCAAGGGCAAGTTTAATCCCGGTAAAAATTAGCGGCATTGCCCCGGGTAAAGCTAAACTCCAGAACTTCTGCCAGGAATTAGCCCCAAAATTTTCCGCCACTTCAAAATATACTTTTTCGAGATTTACTACTCCCGCTAAAGTATTAATCAGCACCAAATAAAAAACCCCTATGGCAATAGTAGCAATTTTTGAGGCTTCTCCCAGGCCAAAGATTAAAAGGATTAAGGGCATGATAGCAATTTTAGGGATCGGAAAAGTAGCAGCAACTAAAGGTTCAATTAATGCCCGGATAAAAGAGGAAAGACCCATTAAAAGACCTAAGATAACTCCCAGGCCCCCGCCAAGCAATATGCCTAAAAATACGCGTTTTAAACTTACATAAGTATGCCAGAAAAGTTCCCCGCTTTTAATTAAAGGCGGTAGCGCCTTTAAAATGGCTGAAGGGGAGGAAAAAAGCCGGGTATCGATTAAATGATCCCTTGCTAAAAGCTCCCACACCAAAAGAAAAAGTAAGGGGGAAAGGAACGACAACCCTTTTAAAATTAAATTTTTAAGCGGAATTTTGCTGTCCATTCCCCCACCCCCTTTATTATTCATAGACGCCAAGTTTGGTAAGCACAAAGTCCACGTAAGAATTGTCAATTGCATCAATCGCTTTAACATCTTTTTCTAAAAGCCCATGGTTTTTATACCAGGTAAGGTCCTTTTCAATACCAATCTTTCGCACATACCCATTAGGATTGAGCCCTACCGGGTACATTTCGTCATAAAGCTTGCGGTCCTTTACCGTGGAATATTCCATAAGGATCGAAATAATCCGTTCCCGCTCGACACCTTTAATAAAAGCATCGTTATAATCCCGCAGGGCTTTGACATATGCCAGCATAAACCGTTTTGCAACTTCCGGCTTTTCGGTAATCGAAGGGCCAAATACTAAAATGGCAATCTGAGCATCGGGATCGTACTCCACCGGGTCTTTCCAGCGGTCAATTAAGCCTTTTTCTACTCCCTGGGCCACAAACGGTTCGATAACCATAGCCGCATCTATTGATTTATTGGCAAAAGCTGCAATAATATCCGGGAAGGACCGAATAATTTGTAATTCCACATCTTTGGTAGTGAGACCCCCTTTATTTAACACCCGGTCCAAGCAAATCTCATCTAAGGAGGCAGTTCCAACTATAGCAATTTTCCGGCCTTTTAAGTCCTTGTAGTCTTTTATCTGGTCCGCCAGGTCTTTTCGTATTACCAGCCGGTAGTAGCCTTTTTGCGGCAGGTTGTAGCCTTTATCTGCCACAATTTTAATGGGTATTCCCCGTCCCATGGCGTTAAATAAGGCGGTAGAAGTCACCGTACAACCAACATCTAAACCTTTGGCCGCAAGCTGGTTAATCATTTCCTGGCCGGAGTTAAACTGCACTGGTTCGATTTTTATCCCCAGTTCCTGGTAGTATCCCTTGGCCATACCTATTAAGATACCGGCATCACTCACCACCTGTTTTAAGCCAACCGTTACGGTCACCTCCTGGTCTAAGGGCTTAATTTTAAAAGTAGATAATAATTTTTCCGGTTCTTTGGTGGTTTTTTCAGTACCGCATCCAACAAGCACCAGGAAAAGCGACAGCAAAAGAGCTAAAAAGACAAGCAAATATTTTTTCATCAAAATCCCTCCCTCGCTCTTAAATTTTATGCACCACCTCCAGTAAAGGTTCTTTTTTTTAAAGAAAAAAGTGGTAAAATATTAACAGTGGTCGCTCATCTTTTCCCGACCACTTACGACAGATTACCAAACACAATTATGTCTTAGAAGTTTGAGGTTTGAAGTTAGAAGTTGGAAAAATGGAGTTGCCCCTACATTTAAAATATCAAAGCATTTAAAATAGAAAGGTGAAAAATATGGAACATTTATTAAACGTAATCATCGGCATATTTGTCGGGATGATCGGTACTTTAATTGGAGCCGGAGGTGGCTTCATCTTAATCCCTTATCTTATCTTGGTGGCAAAATTCTCACCCCAAGCCGCAGCCGGTACTTCCCTTTTCATGGTATTTTTTAACGCTTTATCCGGCAGTATAGCCTACATCCGGCAAAAGCGGGTGGATTTTCGCACCGCCTTTTACTTTGCCCTGGCTACCGTTCCGGGAGCTGTCCTGGGGGCTTACTTAAACCGTTTTTTGCATTCCCGCCTGTTCAACATTTTATTCGCCTTACTTTTACTTTTTCTGGCAGGCAGAACTTATTTTCACCGGTCAACTGATAAAAACACCGCAAAAAAGGATAAAGAATACCATCAGGAAAAAAAATTTCCCGGTATAGAAATCCGGGAAATTATTGATGCCGAAGGAAATAAATACGAATATTCTTTTAACTTGTGGCTTGGGGTCGGTATTAGCTTAGGAGTGGGTGTAATTTCCTCCCTTTTAGGAATTGGCGGCGGAATTGTCCATGTACCGCTGATGGGCTTTTTAGGTTTTCCCATGCATATCGCTACCGCCACCAGCCACTTTATCCTGGTGATTACCTCGTTAATAGGGGTAATATCCCACATTTCCTACGGTCACGTGGTTTTTGCCAAAGCAATTGCCTATGCCGTAGGCGCCATCATCGGCGCTCAAATAGGCGCCCGGATTTCTTCTAAAATTTCCGGCAATGCCATCAAAAAAGGGCTAGCTATAGCTCTAGCCCTGGTAGCCATAAGGCTTTTAACTCTTTAAACAGCTTTTTCGATTCCTCTGACGTTTTCTTTTATAATTGTTGCTGCCCGCGCGGCCAGTGCATCTATCGCTTTTCGGCTTCTATCTCCCAGCCGGCTTCTTTTTTCACCGGCTAAAGAGAGTTTTTCTTCTCTAAGTACATCCGGTAAATATACTTCAAAATCAACCTTGCCGCCTTTATCCATCACTGCCTTTGTAGCACACCGGTCTTTACAGCCATTTAGCACTAACACCGGATAATCATTGATAAAATCAATATCTTCCTGAACGCCGGTAGCCAGCGCTGGCAAGCAAACTAAAACAGTATTATCCGGATATAACTCTTCCACCAATTTATACGCTGCTTCCCGGGTAATAGCCCCAAAAATTTGTCCTATCCCGGCACAGGGAGTAACGGCAATTTTTTCGTAGTTTTTCATGTTTATACCTCCATAAATAGTATTCGTTGGTATGTGGTTCGTGGTAGGGGACAAAATAATGTACCTACCACCAACGTCCAACCACTGGCCACTTTGCTATACTTTTTTACTTAAAATTAGTATTTTCGTAATTCTTCTATAATATTATTATCATAGCCTTTATTTGTCAAGGACTTATTCCTTTAACACTAACCAGGCCCCTACAATAATTAAAACCGCTCCCAAAATCGTCTGCCAGGAAAAAGGGGTTTTTGCCAGGTTGAATATCCCAAGGCGGTCAATTATCCCGGCGGTTAAGAGCTGCGCTGCTACAATAGCCGTCGTTGCTGCTGCCACCCCTCCTTTAGGCATGGCAAAAGCTACAGCGTAAACAATCACTACCCCTATTAAACCACCCAGGTAATAATACCAGGGTCCTTGTAATACACTCCCTTTCTCTTTACTAAATAAAACAAAAAGGGCCGCTCCGATTGCCCCAACAATATGTACAATTAAAGTAGTTTTGGCAAGACCGATGGATTTACTTAAGGCACTGTTCATTGAACCCTGGACGGCCATTGCCATCCCCGCCAGAGCAGCTATCATGTAGGCTAAAAGTTTCCCATCCATAAGTTTAGACCTCCGTAAATTGCGATAAGTGGTTGGTGCTCCTAACATAAAACCGTGGCTTTGGGCCACGGTTTACATAGTAGGACGTACCCGGATTTCGTTGCCGGTTTGCTGCACCAGCGGTACCTGATACCAGCCTTTTTGGGACATTGTAGTAAAAAGCTTCCGGGCATTATTTAACTTATCGTTATGGGCCTGCATTAAAGTATTCCGCACCTGGTCGGAATAAGCCTCCATTACCGCCGTGTGATACATGGTAGATAAAAATTTTTCAAAAGATAAAATATCCGTGATCATGTCCTGGTCTTTAAGCATCATTACCACCTCCTTAGTGCATTGTAATCCCAGCCTGGGACATCAAACTGTTGATGCTAGAAGCATGCTGGGAGCAGTTGCTGGCAATCTGGCTAAACAAAGATTTTAATGATGGGTCACTGGCATTTTGGGCGTAAAAAGAAGCCCGGGATGCTTGAAGTCCTTCTAACTTGGCAAGTTCCTGAAGATAAATAAGCTCTTTTTGGGAAAGCTGCATAAAAAATCACCTCCTCGGTTTTTACTTTTCCCGAGAAGGTTTTGATTTATTAATGGTTTATTTTTCCTCTAAATACTGTTTGGGGGTAACTATTTTTACTCCGAGGATTGTTTTTCCAAAAAGCAAGCCAAAATGCTTAATGTCCCCGGTAACAAGATGGGTAGCCTCACAGGCAATAGCAGCTTTTAAGATGGGCATATCTTTCGGAGGAAGTAGTTCTGGTAACGGAAGATCTGGTAAAGAAGCTTGGTAAACACAAACCTTTTGCAGTATTTTTTCCAAAAAGATAACTTGTTCATTTGTTGCTAAATTTCGTTTAGCCTCATTTACCGCATAATTGGAAGTAAAAAGAATTAACTTACCCTTTTCTTGAAGTTTCCAAAATTTTCTAAGTCCTTTACTGCCGTAAGCTACCGAAAATAAAACATTGGCATCTAAAAACACTTTATCCATGACTTTTTAAATTAGCCTCAATTTCTTCAGGATTAAGCCCCATTTTCCTTATTTCCCCGTAAGCCCACATCCGGTCTTCCTCGCTTACGGCATTGGCAAGTAAAAACTCAGCTTTTCTCTCATTTGAATATATCTCTACTTCGTAAATTTCCGCAGGCTTTAATAATAAACCCTCTTTGGTCTCTTCGGCAATTAAATAACTTCCTTCTTTAAGGTTTAATTTTTTTCTAATTTCCGCAGGAATTACAATCGTTCCCCGTTTTCCCAGTTGAATAATGGTTTTTCCCATTTTCTTCACCTCTGAATTTCAGTATATCATATTTTACAAAATATTTACAATAGGCTTTCGGTTGCTCCTCCAAAATATAAAAGCGGGCCGAAGCCCGCCCTCTAAATATATTTTTTACCCAAATTTATAGCTTACCCCGAAACCGCCCCGGGGATAGCGCCATTCGATATTGTTAAAGAGACAGCCGTATTTGCAGGTGCCGCATTCCACACAGCCTTCATAGGCAATCATAATCCGCTCACTTTCCTTATCCCAGGAGTAAACCCCGGCCGGACAGATATACGTGCAGTACTTGGCATCACATTTTTCTTTACAAATTTTGGGGTCTTTTATTTTAAGATGCGATTCATTATCCGGTACAAACCGGTTTAAATAAAGTTTATCCATTAAATTCATCGAATCATCCCCTTCCAGAGCCCATAGGCATCTTTCACCATCTGCCAGAAAGACCTCTTAGAGAACGCTTTTTCCTTAATTGCCTTAAACTTATCCCGTTTCGGTACTCCGTCTACCATAAACAGTTCAAAAAAGGCCTCATCCATCATATCGGGATAAGTGGTCATAAGGTCGTGGTTTTGTTCTAAAAACTCTTTGGCATTTTTATATTTTTCTAAGTCTTTCATAATAAAGCTTTCTCTTAAATAATCTTCATATACCTTTAAAGTATTGGCCGAAAAATCCCCCTGGCTTGCCGCCCGGACAATAGCTTTGGCCGCAAGCACCCCGGAAGTAATAGCCAGGTTTGACCCTTCCCGGTGAATGGAGTTTACCAGCATCCCCGCATCGCCTACAATTACAATCCCGTCACCGTACAGTTTCGGGATTCCTTTATATCCACCCTCGGGGATTAAATGGGCCAGGTACTCTTTTACCTCGCCATCTTTTACAAGAGGTTTTATCGCCGGGTGATTTTTAAACGCTTCAATTAAATCATTGGGGCTTATTCGCCTTTTAATAAGGTCGGACATTAAAGCGCCAACCCCAATGGAAAGGGAATTCTGATTGGTATAAATAAAAGCAGTTCCTACCATCCCGGCGGTCGCTTTGCCAAAAAGCTCAATCGCCACCCCTTCTCCGGACTCAATATTAAACCTATCCTCTATTACCGTAGCCGGAAGGCCTATCACCTCTTTAACCGCCACCGCCAGGTTTTGGGGTGGGATTGGTTTTTGATAACCGTATTTTTGGGCTAAAAGGGAATGAGCCCCTTCCGCCAGGACCACCACATCGGCCAGGATTTCTCCCTCTTTACGACCAGCAACAACCCCTTTTACCTTCCCGTCTTTGACAATTAAGTCTTCCACCACCGTTTCGGTAATTAAAAGTGCACCTTTTTCCTGCACCTTTTTAGCTAAAAACCGGTCAAATTTTGCCCGAAAGACCGAATAGCCGCTGATGTCTTCTTTATACCGGGGATTTCGATAGGAAAAGCCAATTTTAGCAGTATCGGTTAAAAAATAATAACGCTGTTCAATTATCGGTCGCTCCACCGGAGCTTCTTTAAAAATTTCGGGAAAAACCGCTTCGGTTGGCTTTTTATAAATAATACCTCCCATCACGTTTTTAGCTCCGGGAAACTCGCCCCGTTCAATTACAATAACTTTTAATCCCGCTTCCGCCAATTTATACGCCGCCGCCAATCCCGAGGGACCAGCTCCAACCACCACTACGTCAAATTTTTCGGGCATTTACCGCACCCCCTTTTGTCCCGCTAAAGCCTCACGGACTTCTTTGGTTATGGCCGGTAGTACTTCCGTCACATCGCCCACAATCCCGTAAGTTGCAATATTAAAGATGGGAGCATTGGGGTCGTTGTTTATAGCCACAATCACATCGGACATCTGCATCCCAACTAAATGCTGCACCGCCCCGGAAATACCACAGGCAATGTAAAGTTTCGGCCGCACCGTCTGCCCGGTCTGGCCTATCTGGTGAGCAAAAGGTATCCAGCCCGCTTCCACTGCCGGCCGGCTGGCTCCGACAACTCCCCCAAGGGCATCCGCCAGCTCCTCCACCAGGCGAAAGTTTTTCTTGCTACCGAGGCCCCGGCCACCGGCAACAATAATTTCGGCCTTGTCAAGATAAACCCCGGGACCTTTTTCTTCCTCGTATTTAATTACCTGGGTGGGTACTTCTTCCTCCAGGATTCCCAGAGGCTCTTCCACCACTACCCCAACTTTAGGCTTGGGTTCGGGCAGGGGAAAGACCCGGGGGCGGACCGTTGCCATTTGGGGCCGGGCGTTTTTACAAAGTATGGTCGCCATAATGTTACCCCCAAAGGCTGGGCGGGTTTGGTGTAAAAGCCTGGTTGTTTTATCGATAGAAAGCTCGGTACAATCCGCCGTAAGCCCTGTATTAAGCCACGTAGCCACCACTCCGGATAAATCCCGGCCTAAGGTAGTTGCCCCGATCAAGATGATTTCCGGGGTATATTTCTGGGCAAGCTTCACAATTCCTTTAGCATACGGATAAGTTCGGTAATCTTTAAGTACCGGATCGTCTATTAAATATGCTTTATCTGCACCATAGCGGAAAAGCTGCTCGGCAAAATCCCTGACACCATCACCTAAAAGCACCGCTGCCAGTTCAGTTCCTAAATCATCGGCAAGTTCTCGTCCTTTGCCGAGAAGTTCAAAGGTAACCGGAGCAATTTCTCCCCCTAAATGCTCCACAAAAACCCAGACACCTTGCGCATGCATCTTTCCACCACCTCAAAGTATAATTTTAGGGACAGTCCCTTTTTTATACTTTAAGTAGTAAATTAGGGATTGTCCCTAATTTACTACTTGTTAGCCACTAGCGTCAGCGGTACCAACTTCTCTACCAGCACCTTGGCAACTTCTTCCGGAGTTCCAGTCAACATTTCCACCTTGGCCCGGGCTTTGGCTTGCGGCACAAAACTTTTCCACACCTGGGTTGGTGAACCTTTAAGCCCTAAAAAAGCTTCCTCCACATCCAGCTGCTCTTTACCCCATATTTCCGGCTGGTAGCGAGCTGCGCGAATCATATCCGGCATAGTGGCATAGCGGATTTCGTTTATCCCCTTTAAAGCCGTTAAAAGGGCTGGAAGTTTTGCCCGCACATATTCTTTCCGCCCTTCAATTTTTCTTACCGCCACCACGTATCCTTCCATCGGATTAAACTCCTCCACCCGCTCTATGTAGGTAATAAGCGCCATATTGAGCCGGGCTGCTACCCCTGGTCCTACCTGCGCCGTATCACCGTCGATGGCTTGCTTACCGGCAAATACTAAATCCACCGGTTCAGACGAGGCAATTTTCTCAATCGCTTTAGCCAGGACATAGCTGGTCGCCAGGGTATCCGATCCGGCAAACTTCCGATCGGTGAGTAAAATCGCCCGGTCGGCTCCATAAGAAATTGCTTTTTTCAAAGCCTCCGCCGCCTGCGGCGGACCCATCGAGACCACCGTCACCTTGCCGCCGTATTTATCCTTAAGCCTTAAAGCTTCTTCTAAGGCGTGGGCATCGTAGGGGTTGATAATTGACGGCACCCCTTCGCGAATTAAGGTATTGGTTTTGGGGTCAATCCGCACTTCCGCCGTATCCGGCACCTGTTTTAGTAAAACTACCGCATGCACAATACCACCTCCAGCTTCTTTTATTTTTTAGTTTACCCGGATTTTGAAAATTTTCTGTGAGTTAGCTTACAGTTTGGAGAATAGTTTTTTATTTTATTTTATTTTTAAAGTCACTAAATAACCATCCTGGGTTTGTTCCTTTTGGTAATCTAAATTTTTAATCTTTGCAAACTTTTGCAGGTTTTCCGCTTCCTGCTCTTTTTCCACCAGTACTTTTAACTCTTTATTCCCTATTGCATTTAATGCTCTTTTTACCTGGTGGAGGCTATCGGGAACTTTAAGCCCTCGTTTTTTCTCCACCGGTACTTTCCGGGTATCTAAAATGCCGTTAACAAGATTTAACGGCACCCCCTGGTACTCCTCCATTAAATGGGCCTCGGCTTTTTTAAAATCCTCTGAAGACAAATCCCCGCGGCCAAACAGTACACAGTGGCAGGTGCCGTTTTCCTTAATTTCTTCTTCCGCAAAGGCACAGGGACAAATGAGCTTCTTATCCAGACCCTTGTCCCCCGACGGCTCAAAACAAGGACAATAACGGCGCCCAAACATCTTTTCACTTTCAGTCAACCAAATTTTTAAATTGGTAGAAAACATCCAGTGAGGATTTACCTTTAAGTTTTTAATTTGCGCATATTTTTTAATAAACTGGTCCTGTCGTCCCAATTCCTGTCGATAGTGGAAATAATCCCGGAAAAAAGCTTTCATCATCTTAAACATCCCTTTAACGTCCATACCCTAACCCCCTAATAATTTTATTTTATTTAAAATATAACATTTCATAATTTTGTTTGCAATAAAAAAACCGCCTACCAAACGGTAGACGGTTTTTGCGGATTAACTGTTTGGATACCGGATTACCCGGCCTTCCCAGTTGCGTAAAATTGCCTCCTCTTCCGAAAGTTCAATTAGGTATTGCGGTAAAAGCGGTATCTTCCCATAACCTCCCGGGGCATTGACGATATAATAAGGCACTGCCAGCCCCGAAGTATAACCCCGTAAATTTTCCATTATCTTTAAGCCGTCTTCAATTTTCGGTACAAAATGCATCGTCCCCCGCACCCTTTTGGCCTGAAAGATATAATAGGGGCGCACCCGAATCTTTAAAAGTTCATGATTTAATTTTTCCATGATTACGGGAGCATCATTTACTCCCTTTAAAAGCACCGCTTGATTGCCCAAAACTACCCCCGCTTCAATAAGTTTATCCACTGCCGCTTTAGCTTCCGGCGTCACTTCCCGCGGGTGGTTAAACTGGGTGTTAATGTATACAGGGGGGTACTTCTTTAAAATTTTCACCAGGTTATCGGTAACCCTTTGCGGCAAAGTCACCGGAACCCGGGTACCAATTCTTTTAATTTCCACGTGGGGTATTTTGGAAAGTTCCTTTAATATCCAGTCCAGTTCTAAGTCCGACAATAAAAGGGCATCCCCACCGGTGATTAAAACATCCCGGATTTCTTTATGTTCCCGGATATAAAGAAGAGCTTCTTTGATCTGCTCCCGGGGAGTTTTCCGGTCCACCTCGCCGATATTTCTCCGCCGCTGGCAGTGGCGACAGAACATGCCGCACATATTGGTAACGTTAATTATTAAGCGGTCCGGATAACGCCGGGTAACCGCTGCGACCGGCGAAGTTCCCGCTTCATTCATGGGGTCAAGTTCACCGGTATCATCTAAAATCTCTAAAATGGAGGGCACCGACTGCTTCTTAATACCGCAGTCGGGATCAGCAGGGTCAATTAAGCTTAAATAATACGGCGAAATGGCAAAGCGATAAGTTTTGCTGACCTCCTGAAGTTCCCAAAGGGCCTGGTCGCTTAAAGGCAAAATTTTTCCTAGAATTTCCGCTGATGTTACCCGATTTTTCAGCTGCCAGCGCCAATCCTGCCAGTCTTCTTCCGTTCCTCCTAATACCTTTAAAATCTTTTCTTTCTGCTTTAAGATTTTTTCCCAGGCTTCAAAACCCGATAAAACCTTTTTTCGCTCCCGCAAGCGGCTACGACCAATGCGTGTCAGTTCCCTTTGCCGTTTCATTCCTTCATCTTTTCTTGAGATTCTAACTCTATTCATCCGTAATCCCTCCTTTACATTTAGAGGGAGCACAGAAAAACCCTCCCGGGGGAGGGCCTAAAAGGCAAAAAACATCCATTTCTGCTCCCCCTTCGACGCTTACGAGGTTAGCTGACGGGTTCGGGCGGAAGGAGAGTCGCCCTACCTAAAAAGGATTCACCCCATAAATGGGTCCCCCGCTTCCCGTATCGGGAATTCAGCGTTTAGTTAATAATATTTTACCAAGTAAAATAATTTTTTTCAAGTTTCTTGAATATTTTGTAACATATTTTAGTTATCTTAGAAGAATTTGAACCACGACTTTTTCTTTTTAAGCTTTTCTTCTTGAAATTCCAAAGCTACCGGATTTAAGAATTTTCCCACAAAAAACCGCCGGTTATTGGCAAATACTTCCGGTTTAAGATACTCCTCTAAAAACTTTATACTTCCCGGACCATGAGCATCGGTACCGGTGAGAGCCCCCTTTGCCAAAAACCAGCGAGCACTTTTCCGGCTTCCTTCCCCAAAATAACCGGATAAAAAGGAGGTAAGACTTACCTGAAATACAATCCCCATGTCTGTAAACTCCTCAATTTCTTCCCGGTTCTCCCGTAAATACCGGTACCGCTCCGGATGGGCAATGATTACTTTATTCCCGGCTCCGACTATTTCCGCTAAGTAAAAAGTAAGCCAGGGCGGTTTTTGGCTTACCGGCAGTTCTATTAAATAAATCCGCTCCCCTTTTAAGCCCAGCACTTTACCTCTGGCTATCAACTCCGGCAGCTCCGAAGTAAGGTAAAGCTCCATCCCCGGGTAAACTTTAAGAGGGATGCCTTCCGCCTCCAGGGCCCGGTTTAAAACCTCTACTTGGCGGATTAATTCTTCCGGCTCCAAAAGCCCACCTTCGGCAACAAAGTGCGGAGTCGCCACCACTTCGCTAAAACCTACTTTCGCCATTTCCCGGGCAAAGGCGATTGAGTCAGCAAGCTTTTCCGGCCCGTCGTCAACTCCAGGTAAAATATGACAGTGCAGATCAAGCATTTTCTGCCTCCGTTTTCGTTAAAATAATTTCAAGATGAGCTACAATTTCTTCTGCAATCCTCAAACATTCCAACCCGATTTCTTCGCTTAGCAATAAAGGATTTTCAGGCGGATAACGGGTTTCTATGTAAAATTGATTTAAAAAAGAACTATCCTTAAGATACTTTGATAGTTCAGGTAAATAATTTGCAGCAAGTTTATTTAAGTATAAAAGGCTATGACTGGTCGGAATCTCACCCGACTTATACAAAATAAATGCTTTTAATGCTTTTTCTACCGCCTGCTGGCACTGGAAAGCAACTAAATTCCAGCCACAGTCATGATCTTTTAAAATTTTTGCCGCCCTTATATCTTGTTTAGCATAATTTAACCAATCTTGATAACGTTTACTGTCTACCATATCTTCACCCCCTTACTTTTTATATGATAAGCAAAGCTATCCCTTTGTTTAATAAGCTTATACCAATCATCGGGATGATACAAAATAATATCAAAGGGTTTAGAACAATCTAACGATAAATAAAGTTGCGTTAAAGTTTCCCTTTTCTCGTTATATTCCATTACAATACATAGATCAATATCACTTTTATCAGTTGCCATCCCCCGGGCATAAGAACCAAAAAGATATATTTCTTGGGGATTAAACTTTTCTAAAAGCTGCTTTTTTAAATTTAAAATTTCGGGATGCAAAGTAATCATAAGCTCAATCCTTCCCGGTAAACTTTTTCCACTAAACTTGCCGGCGCATCTTCTTCCCGCGGTGTCATTTTTACCCCTCCGCATTTATTTACTATAATTGTATCTTAACTCCCCCGCCCTTACAATTAGCACTGTTAATTTTTTCTATTTTCCTTGACCTCTTATTTACCCCAGGATTAAAGATTAAAAAAACGCCGGCGTTTGCCGGCGTTTTACTTACCTAAAAACCATTTTGTAATCCCCTGAGCAAGAGCTGCTGCTACTTCGGTCCGGTATTTCGGAGTTGAAAGCTTTTGTTCTTCTTCTGCATTGGACAAAAACCCTACTTCCACCAGGGTAGAAGGCATTTCAGTGTACTTAATAACATAATATCCTTTATCCGTATAGATTCCTTTATTTTTACTTCCTAAAACTTCATTTAGCGAGCTCATAAGCTTATCTGCTAAAGCTTTCTCTAAAAGTTGATTACTGGGATCAGGGTAGTAATACACTTGCGTACCATTAGTCGAGTAATATGCTGGTGAACCTACGCTGTTTTGGTGAATGCTTAAGAATAAATCAGCCGATAAATTATTAGCATAATCTACCCGTTGCTGTAAGGAAAGATAAGTGTCGCTAGTTCTTGTCATATAAACAGCAGCTCCAACCGCTTCTAGGTAACTTTTAAGTTTAAGAGCAATATCTAAGTTAACATCTTTTTCTTTAATCCCGTAAACCTTTCCAACAGTACCGGGATCACTTCCCCCATGGCCTGGGTCAAGCACAATCCTCTTCCCTAAAAGTACTGATTCCGGAAAAATTCTTACATTATACCCCCCATTAATTTTCTCAACGATTAGGTTTAGCGGAACAAAACCAACAAAATTTAATACTACATTTCCGTTTTCCGTTGCTGTTGTTAAACTCTTTACCGGAAAACCTAAATCCGGCGTTGGAGTATTATCGATTTGCCCATTCTCTAAAACCAGTTTTGCCGACAGTTTATCGCCACTTAAGGTATAAGTAAGCTTGGCAGTGGTATAAACTTGCCAGGTTACGCTAGCCGGTGCAGGCTCAAACTTAATTTGCGTAGGATGCACCGGCGTTACCGGAGTATCGCTAAAGTAAGCTTTCTCCGCCCAGCCTATCTCACGGTCTGCTAAAGCTAAGCGATACCAGCCATCTTTTTCCTCTAAAACCCCAAAGCTCTTTTCACCGGAAATAGTAGCTTTTAACCCCGTAGCAAAGCCCGCACCATTAAAAATATTTACAGGATCAATTACTGGATATACGGTTTTTATAATCCGAAGCGTATCCCCGCGGCTGGTTTCTGCCACATAAGGAACTAAATACGCTTTTGCAACCCAGCCGGTAGTACTTCCCGCTTTAACTTTCATCCAGTCACTGGAAACCTGCAGTCCTTCTACCTTTGTCCCCTGCGGCAGGGTCTTAATTACGCTATAACTTGTTCCCGGACCTGAACGAAGATTTAAGCTGGTAGCTTTTACTGCATAGACTCCAGAAATCGTCTTAATAGAAGTATTTGTATTAGTACTGCTCTGCGGAGGAGTAGGGGTTGTCCCCCGGGAAGTTTCGATAACTTTAATATAGGTTTTTACTACCCACCCGGCAATACGCCCTGTTTTTATGTAATACCAGCCGTTTTGCTCCTTGTAAATTTCTACCCGCGTGTTTTTGGCTAATTTCCCAGCTATAGCCGCCGAAGTGCTCGGGGTTTTTCGGACGTTTAAAGTAGTAGCTGTCACAATCCCGGTGCGAGACGCTTGAGCGCTCCGGCTACTCTCTACCACCGGACTGATATATTTTCCTAAAACATATCCATAGCCGTTTTTATACCGGATTTTAAACCACTCACCTGTTTTCCCCGTAAGCTCAACTTTTTGTCCCCGGGTTAATACCCCAATCTTTGCATAATTAATTCCCGGACCTGAGCGAACATTTAGCGTTGAAGCCGTTACTACCCCGTAACTTGTGGCCAATACTGGCAGGCGGAAACCAAAACCCAGGGAGAAAAGGAACAGTATTAAAATTACCAGAACTTGTCCGCGAAAGTTAGACCCATACCCCTTTCTCACTTTTACACCCGCCTTTTTCCATTAATTTATAAAATCTTGTAAATAATTATAACATTTTCTTAACAATTTGTCGAACAAAAAAAGCCCAAAAAGGGCGTAAAATCAGAAATTACAGCCTATAACCCCTGAGGCTTGTCAAAATGTAGTCAGTCGCAGGTGAAAAGATTCACCCTACTCTTCAAAGGTTATGGAATGGAGCATTTCCGCTTCATAATATGCTTGGGCCGAAGTATCTTCTACGTGGTCCGGAAGGGGTGCTTCCTTCAGGTAGTAATCGTATATTATCCTAGTCTCCTGGTCATCCCAGGTCACGTCCACATCCAGCCACTTACCATTGACATAAACCCGGTTCCAGGCATGGGGCTCCCCATCACCGGTGCCTATTACAATTTTAGTAGGAATCCCCGCTGCCCGGGCAATCGCTGCAAACAAGCGACTGTAATCCTGGCAAACACCGGTACCGGATGCTAAAGCTTCCGAAGCAGTTTTCTGGGGCACCACTCCCAGCCGGTAGCTCGTCCAGTCATAGGTTAAAGCACGAGCGACATAATCATGAATAGCTTTAACTTTTGCCGCATCATCGGTTAAACCTGTGGTTAAATCATAGGCAATTTGCCGAATGGTTGGATTGTCACTATCAACAAAGCCGGAAGGTAATAGGCTTGACTTATCAGTAATCCCGGTTACATTTATTTTTACCACTTTTTCAATGTAAACACTGCTACCCCACGACTGCTTGTAAAACAGCAGGTAGTAGCTACCACTCCCGTACCGGAAGTAAAGCTTTTCGCCATTTATATTGGAACTGTTAAATTCCTTTATTGCATATATTTTTCCGCTTCCGGCTGGCTTATAGCCAAAATCGGTACTAATCCCCGCTGGAATACCGCTCATTTCCAGGGTTCCAATTTCCTCTCCGGGTTTTAAATTAAGGGTATAGGTATTCACCTCGGGATACTCGGAAAGCTTCCGGTAGTCAAAGCTAAGAACACTTCCTGGTTTTATCTCTTCTACCGGAGTATTCGAGCTATCCCGGCGAATAATTTTTAGGGATTTAACGGTGGTATTACCAAAGATATCAACAGCTTTAACAGTTACGGTATTTTCACCGGGATTAAGATTAACCTTAGCAATTGTCTGGTAATACCAAACCGGTGCCGCTAAAAGGTTTCTCCCGTTAACCTCTAGCTTTGCTACCCGGGAAATATCCCAGGCAGTGATTTTTAAATCCGCCGTAGAATTAGTCACCACCGAGGGCGCTGTTACCATAACAGCCGGCGGAGTTTTATCCCGGTAAACTATATATACCTGGCGTAAGGTATACTTGCCTTTATGGTCAACCACTTTAACGGTAATAGTATTACTGCCGGCTTTTAAATTTACCTTAACCGATTTAACTATACTTTTCGTTCCTGGCAAAGCATAATTGTTTTTATTAACCGTCAAATATTTTAAAGGATTCTGTCCGGAAGCTTTTGCGGTAATGGTTGCCGACGGGGAATAAACCACCTTTGGCGCCACAACAGTCAGGGTCGGGATGTCCGCCGCTAGCGAAACAGTGCTAAATACGGTAATCAGAAAAAAGACAAGTAATACCAGTAACCCTAATTTTCTTCTCACCGCCAACCCTCCTTCTTTCGAATTTTTTCTATCATCCTAAATATATTATAATCTTTTTGACAATTTTCTGCAAAAAGCCCATCTCTCAAAGAAAAAAGCTGTAGAAAAAACTACAGCTTATAATGCCTCTTTATCCACCCAAAGAGTGAAATTTCCCAGGTTTTTGAGAAAATTTGCCGGCTGATTTGCTTCCCCTGCTAAAAGCTTTTTCACCGCTTCCTTCTTACTTTTTCCTGTCGCTACCATAACTATTTTTTCAAACCTGGCAATTTCTTTTAAGCCTAAGGTAATCCCATACTCCGGTACGTCTCTTCCTTTAAAAAAGAAATCTGCTATAAGCCTTGTTTCCTGCAAAAGCTCAGCTTTAATTATTCCTTCCCGCGGCACCGTCCGAGACCCCTGAAAAAAGTATTATAAAAAATAGAAAATGTAGAATAAAATAACAATAGCCCCTAAATTTATGATATAATTTATG
>NZ_BDJK01000018.1 GCF_001950255.1 Carboxydothermus pertinax | reverse complement strand
TAAATATTTGTTTAAAGGAAGATTTTACAGCTATAAAAAGCCAATTTGCGCCTAAAAAATG
This sequence comes from Carboxydothermus pertinax, assembly GCF_001950255.1. Classification (NCBI taxonomy): domain Bacteria; kingdom Bacillati; phylum Bacillota; class Clostridia; order Thermoanaerobacterales; family Thermoanaerobacteraceae; genus Carboxydothermus; species Carboxydothermus pertinax. The sequence goes on along the minus strand of NZ_BDJK01000018.1, from coordinate 55,595 downwards.
TTACTTTTTCAGTCCTCTCGGACGGTTCTTATATTTACGTTTAGACGGCAATATGAGAACCGTCCCTTATTTTTGCCCTTTACACGTAAGTTTAAGAACCGACTTTATGTATAAAACCGGAAGTAGAGGGAAAAACTTAATTAATGGATTGGTTTTAGGAATTAACAGACATAATACAATACAAAGAGTAACAAACGAGAGATTGGGAAAAATAATCCAAAAAAATTGGAGTAAATCAGCCATTATGCCTAAAAAATGCCTAATTTAAAAATTTGCTTTTCCCCGGCTCTCTTTATATTATAATACTTGGTATTAGCACTCTATCGAAGTGAGTGCTAACAATACATAGGAAAAAATAACTCTAAAGGAGGGGTTAACGTGTTTAAACCGCTTCATGACAGGGTTTTGGTAAAACCACTTCCCAGCGAAGAGGTGACTAAGAGCGGTATTGTCATTCCTGACACTGCTAAGGAAAAACCCCAGCAAGGGGAAGTAAAAGCCGTGGGTTCCGGCCGGATTTTAGATAACGGCGAACGGGTACCCATGGAAGTAAAAGTTGGAGACCGGGTATTTTACAGCAAGTACGCCGGTACCGAAGTTAAAATTGATGGGGAAGAGTATTTAATCTTAAGGGAAAGCGACATCCTTGGGATTTTAGAATAAAAATGATAAAAGGAGGGGTATAAATGGCTGGTAAACAAATTTTATTTAAAGAAGATGCCAGAAGAGCTCTAGAGAGAGGCGTAAACGCTCTGGCAGATGCGGTAAAAGTTACCCTTGGCCCCAAAGGCCGGAACGTTGTTTTAGAAAAGAAGTTTGGTTCACCGCAAATTATTAACGACGGTGTTTCTATTGCCCGGGAAATTGAATTAGCTGATCCTGTAGAAAACATGGGAGCTCAGCTTGTAAAGGAAGTTGCTACTAAAACCAATGATGTAGCTGGTGATGGTACTACTACTGCAACCGTTTTAGCTCAAGCAATCATCCGGGAAGGCTTAAAGAACGTAACCGCTGGTGCCAACCCGATGATTTTAAGAAAAGGGATTGAAAAGGCTGTTGCTAAGGCTGTAGAAGAAATTAAGGCTATCGCTAAACCGGTAGAAACCTCCGAAGCTATTGCACAAGTAGCAGCTATTTCCGCAAACGACGAGGAAATCGGTAAATTAATTGCCGAAGCTATGGAAAAAGTGGGTAAAGACGGGGTTATTACCGTTGAAGAGTCCCAGGGCTTTGGCACTACTTTAGAAGTAGTAGAAGGGATGAGCTTCGACCGGGGTTACATCTCCCCCTACATGATTACCGATGCCGATAAGATGGAAGCTACTTTAAATGACCCCTACATCCTCATTACCGATAAGAAAATCTCCGCTATTGCTGATTTACTACCGATTTTAGAAAAAGTTGTGCAAACGGGAAAACCCCTCTTAATTATTGCGGAAGATGTGGAAGGGGAAGCACTTGCTACCTTAGTTGTTAACAAGCTCCGCGGTACCTTCACCTGTGTTGCCGTTAAAGCTCCTGGTTTCGGTGACCGGAGAAAGGCTATGCTTGAAGATATTGCTATCCTCACCAACGGTCAGGTTGTAAGCGAAGAGCTTGGCTTCAAGCTGGAAAACGCTACCCTCTCCATGCTTGGCCGGGCAAAACAAGTACGGGTGAAGAAAGAAGAAACCATCATCGTTGGTGGCCAAGGTTCCCAAGAAGCCATTGAAAAGCGGATTGCCCAAATCAAGAAGCAAATCGAAGAAACCACTTCGGACTTTGACCGGGAAAAACTCCAAGAACGGCTTGCTAAGCTCGCTGGTGGCGTAGCTGTTATTCAAGTGGGTGCCGCTACCGAAACTGAAATGAAAGAAAAGAAACTCCGCATTGAAGATGCTTTAAATGCTACCCGGGCGGCGGTAGAAGAAGGTATCGTTGCTGGTGGCGGTACTACTTACATCCAAATCATTAGAGCTTTAGAAGAACTCGAAAAGACCGCAACCGGTGACGAAAAGACCGGTATTGCTATCGTCCGGAAAGCTTTAGAAGAGCCCTTAAAGCAAATCGCTATCAATGCTGGTTTAGAAGGCTCTGTTATCGTTGAAAAAGTTAAGACCTTACCGGTGGGTCATGGCTTCAACGCTCTTACCGAAGAATATGTTGACATGATTGCCGCTGGTATCGTTGACCCGGCAAAAGTTACCCGGAGCGCTCTTCAGAACGCTGCTTCCGTTGCTGCTATGCTCTTAACCACTGAAGCATTAGTGGCGGAAAAGCCGGAAAAGGAAAAGAAAGCCCCTGAAATGCCCAACATGGATATGATGTAAGCACGTTGGACCGGAGCTAAAAAGCTCCGGTTTTTTGTTGATTATAAAAACATAATAGTTGACAGGAATAGTAGGAATTAATATAATTAAATTAAAAAAACAATACTAAAAATGAGGTGATTAAAATGCGGATTTATCAAGATATTACGGAGCTAATAGGAAAAACACCTTTACTTAAACTAAAAAGGGTGAGCAAAGATGCTAAAGCAACTGTGGTGGCAAAGCTGGAGTATTTTAATCCTGGAGGTAGTGTAAAAGACCGTATTGCATACAATATGATCAAAGCGGCCGAAGAAAAAGGGCTATTAGATAAAGATACAGTGATCATTGAGCCTACTTCGGGCAACACCGGGATTGGCCTTGCTATGGTTGCTGCTGCCCGGGGTTATCGCTTAATCATTACCATGCCCGAAACCATGAGTGTGGAACGGCGAATGCTGTTAAAAGCTTATGGGGCAGAAATCGTTTTAACTCCAGGGGAGCTCGGGATGACCGGGGCAGTTAATAAAGCTTTGGAACTTGCTAAAGAATATCCAAAATCTTTTATTCCCCAGCAGTTTGAAAACCCTGCCAATCCGGAAATCCACCGTCAAACTACAGCCCTGGAAATCTGGGAAGATACCGATGGGAAAGTTGATATCGTGGTAGGGGGTGTCGGTACCGGTGGGACAATTACTGGAGTAGGAGAAGTTTTAAAAGCTAAAAAACCTGAAGTAAAAATAATTGCGGTAGAACCCGCGGCATCACCGGTTTTATCCGGAGGTAAACCGGGACCCCATAAAATTCAGGGAATTGGTGCCGGTTTTATACCTAAAGTGCTAAATTTGGACGTAATTGATGAAATAATCCGGGTAGAAAATGAAGATGCCTTTGCTACTGCGAAAGAGCTTGCCCGGGAAGAAGGGGTTTTAGTTGGGATTTCTTCGGGAGCAGCCCTTTGGGCAGCCCTGGAAGTTGCAAAACGCCCGGAAAATGAAGGAAAGCTCATCGTGGTCGTTTTACCCGATACTGGAGAACGTTATCTTTCTACTCCCTTGTTCAGCTAAACTTTTTATGGTATTATTATAGCAATTGGATTATTTTAAGTATTTTCCAAACTCCACTTTCAAATTACTAAATTCCAGAAGAGGTATTTTTATGGAATGTGATATTATTACCACCGATTCTGGTTATGTTGCTTTGGCAGTATCAAAAAAGGGCATTTACGCTGTTTCCCTCCCCAAAACTACTGCAAAAGACGCACTGGCAGAAATCGGAGTTGATTTCAATCCCGGTAAATCAAGTTTATTTTGTAAGACTGCCGCATTACTAAAACGTTACTATGCCGGTGAAAAAGTTGATTTTTCATCGTTGCCTTTAGATTTAAGCTGGGCTTCCCCTTTTGCTCAAAGAGTCTACCAAGAACTTTTAAAGGTCCCTTATGGGCAAACGATAACCTACGGCGAATTAGCCGCGCGGGCAGGACGCCCGGGAGCTGCTCGAGCCGTGGGGAGATCAATGGCGACCAACAAAATCACGGTAATAATTCCCTGACACCGGGTACTGGCCGCTGGAGGCGGTCTGGGTGGCTTTGCTGGAGGACTAACCTTAAAAGAAAAAATGCTCCAAATGGAAAAGCAGGCATAATTGCCTGTTTTTAATTTTGGGCTTCTAATCTTGGCTCTTTTTTTAAATATTCGACAAAAAAGGGGTTTTACCTTGTGGTATAATTAAAAATAAAATGGAGGAATTAAAATGAATTGTCCTAAATGTGGAGACCCGGGCACTCAAGTTTTCCTGGATACGGTTTATAATTTACTTAAGGAAGATTTAAAAGCTTTTTTTGAAAAGGGAGTATACTATGCTTGTACCAATCCTGATTGTGAGGTCGCTTATTTTGGCGGTAATACTTACCTGGTAAGTGATGTATATCCAAAGTTATGGTACAAAGATAGCAGTGACGATGTTTATTTATGCTACTGCAATAAAGTTACCCGCCGGGAAATCAAAGAAGCCTTCCAAAAAGTTGGCCCGGATTTAAAGGCAATTTTTGCGCTAACGGGAGCTTGTGGTGGAGGGCGCTGTCGTACCGAAAACCCTTTAGGGCGTTGTTGCCACAAGGTAATTGAGGAATATGTAAAGGAGTTACGACAGCAGTAATGAAATTGTTGAGCTTCCAAGTCTTAGCTGGAAGCTTTTTTTATGATTAAAATAATGTAAATTGTGGCCTTAAAATATTGACAAAAAGTTTAAAATGATAAATACTTTAGTGAGTAAAATATTTAGCTAATAAAAAGTAAGGGAGTGAGATTATTATTAAAGATGATAAAAAATTAAAGCTTGCCGAAGAACTTATTCGTACTGTGATTCAATTTAAAAGAGGCGATGGTTTTCACGGGCAGCGTTTTGCCATTAAAAAGAGTGAATTTATTTTACTTGCTACCATGCAGGAGATGATTTCCCAGGGTGATAAGGGAGTTAAGGTTTCCGATTTAGGAGCACGGTTGCAAATTACTCCTGCTGCAGTTACGCACATGCTCAATTCTTTAGAAGAAGGCGGCTATATTGAGCGGGTTAGGGATTTAAAAGACCGGCGGATAGTTTTGGTCAAACCTTCAAAAAAGGGTCAAGAAATTCTTGAACAGGGCAAAAAAGAGTTTTTTGAACGGTTTTATGGATTGGTAGGCTTTTTAGGTGAAGAAGACAGTAGAGAGTTAATAAAGCTACTAAATAAAGTTATACGCTATTTCAAAGAGGGGGTTAAAAAGGATGGAAACTGATTCTAAGAGAAAAATTTTACTTATCGGATTATTGTTGGGCATGTTTTTTTCGTCCTTGGACCAGACGATTGTTGGTACTGCCATGCCAAGAATCATAGGGGAATTAGGCGGCCTTGATATTTTATCCTGGGTTACTACCGCTTATATGTTAAGTTCCACTTCTTTTGTGCCCATTGCCGGAAAACTTGCGGATATTTACGGCCGGCGTATTATGTATGTATCTGGCCTTGGCCTTTTTATGTTAGGTTCTGCCTTATGCGGTACCAGTGAAAACATGACCCAGCTTATTATTTACCGCGGTCTGCAGGGCATTGGTGGCGGTATCTTAATGCCCATGGCGATGACGATCGTAGGGGATATTTTCCCGCCGGATAAAAGAGGCAAATGGCAGGGCGTTATGGGGGCCTTGTTTGGGCTTTCCTCGATTGTTGGGCCGTCTCTGGGGGGCTGGATAGTAGACCATACTTCCTGGCGCTGGGTCTTTTATATTAATTTACCGGTAGGAATTTTAGCGGCAATTACCGTTTTTATTGGATTGGCCGGTGAGAAAAGGCTTAAAGTTAATGCGCCAATAGATTTTACCGGCGCCGTTACGATGATTATTTCTGTAGCTTCTCTTTTACTGGGGCTTAGCTTGGGCGGCAAAGAATACCCCTGGAACTCCTGGCAGATAGTTGGTTTATTTATTACTTCGCTGGTGTTTTTTGTAATTTTCCTTGGGGTCGAAAAAAAGGCCGCGGAGCCGATATTAAGTTTAGGACTATTTAAAAACCGGATTTTTACCATCTCTAATATAATCGGCTTTTTAATGGGCTTTGGTATGTTTGGAGCTATCATGTTTTTACCCCTCTTTATGCAGGGAGTCTTAGGGATTTCGGCAACCAACTCCGGTAATACCATGATACCAATGATGTTTGCTATGGTCTTTACCAGTATCTTAGGCGGCCAGTTAGTTGCCAAAGTTGGTTTTAGAAATCTTTTAACTGCCGGTATGGCTTTAATGACTCTAGGTTTTTATCTCCTAAGCACTATGACTGTAGATACCACCCGCCTGATGGTGACCTTATATATAATAGTCCTGGGCTTGGGATTGGGGCTGGTGATGCCGACCTTAACCATTGCAGTGCAATATGCTTTCCCACCGGAACAGCGGGGAGTAGCGACTTCGGCAACCCAGTTTTTTAGAAGTATTGGTGGAACTTTTGGGGTAACAATTTTTGGGGTGGTCCTAAACCACCGCTCCATTGAGCTTTTAAAGAAAGATTTTCTGCCGGTGGTGGAAAAAATACCAGGCCTAACTACCGGACCTTTTGCAAGTTTTCTGGAGAAAGCCAAAACCGACCCTCAAGGGCTTTTTAATACGTTATTAAGACCGGAAGTGTTAGAGAAGATTCCACCCCAATTAAAAAACATCATAATTCCGCCATTAAAACACGCTCTGGCGGAATCTATTCACCTGGTATTTTTTGTAGCAATGTTTATAGTATTATCGGGCATTGTTATAAGTTTATTTATGGATAATATTAAGGTTGAAAGAAAGCCAAGAGGAGTAATTGCCAAAGAAAAACCGGCGGAAAGTGGAGCGGAATAAATAAGTAAAAAAGCCTTCGGGGAAAACCTGGGGCTTTTTGGCTCTATTATGGAAAAAGGCAGCGAGGGGGTTATACTGGTGGAAAAAACGGCAAAATCGGAGAAGGCAAATATAGGGGTGCTTTTGCTTTTGTCTTTAGGGCATTTGGTTACGGATATGGCGCAAGGGGCTTTGCCGGCATTGCTACCGATTTTAAAACAGGCTTTTGCCCTTAGCTATGCTAAGACCAGTCTTTTAGTATTAATGTCAAATATAGCATCGTCCGTTATTCAACCTTTTTTTGGATATATTGCAGATAGGCGTTCAGCTAGGTGGTTATTGCCTTTAGGGAGTTTGCTGGCCGGAGTGGGTGTAGCGGTTACGGGCCGTATGCCCTGGTTTTATTTACTGTTAATTGTAGTTACAATTGCAAGCGTTGGTGTTGCAGCTTATCACCCTGAAGGCTCCCGCGTAGCCAATCTGGCCAGCGGTATGCGCAAAGGAAGAGGAATGGCTGTATTTTCGGTGGGTGGCAATTTAGGTTTTGGTTTGGGTTCGATATATATGGCCTGGCTTTTAAGCAAAGGGGGCTTAAAGGCAACGGTTTTCTTCCTACTGCCAAGCTTTATAATAGCGGTATTATTTTTGTTTTCCTGGCCGCGCCTTAATTCTCTTCGGGACGAAGTGGTGGAGAAAAAAGCAAGAGGAAGTGGTCAGGGATCCGGGCAGGAGATAAAGGCTGAAAGTAAAAAAAGAACCATTGCTGCTTTTTTCCTTCTTCTTTTATACATTGTTTTTCGTACCTGGATGCATGCGGGTCTTTATACGTACGTGCCATTGTATTATACCGATTATTTAAAAGGGGATCCCCATTTAGCAGGTTACATTGTTTCGGTATTTTTACTTGCTGGTGCCGTTGGTACATTGCTGGGAGGACCACTTACGGATATTTTAGGGGCGCCGAAGGTAATGGCCGGTTCTATGGCATTACTAATTCCGCTAATTTTCTTCTTTTCCCGTACTAACAACGGTTTTGTCTACTTTGTTTTACTTGCCTTGGTTGGGGCAACTTTAATCAGTACCTTTTCGACCACGGTGGTGCTCGGGCAGCAACTTATACCCCACAGAAAAGGACTTGCCAGCGGCTTTACTATGGGTTTTGGTGTAGGCATGGGAGGAGTGGGAGTAACTTTACTTGGGGTGCTTGCTGACCACCTGGGAGTGCCGGCGGTATTTCATGTTTTAAACATCCTGGCCGTAGGAGGATTTGTCCTGGCCTTAATACTTATACGGTATTTTCCCTGGAGTTCGAAAACTATGGAGTAGTTATTTATTTGAATGATTCGTAACAGCAGGAAGGTGAAGCCGTTAGATGAATTCTAATATCTTTGAGCTTGAATACCGAATTCCTTATTACGATGTAGACTATCAAAAGAGAACCCTAATCACCAGCCTCATCAATTATTTTAACGATATAGCCTTTGTCCAAAGCGAAAACTTGGGAGGAATTGCTTATTTAACGCAAAATAATCTCGGATGGGTTCTGATGAACTGGGATATAAAAGTAGATAGATATCCAAGGTTTAATGAAAGAGTATTAGTAAGAACAGCCCCGCATTCTTTCAATAAATTTTTTGCCTATAGATGGTTTGAAATATATGATAAAGATGAAATCAAAATTGCCAAGGCCAATTCTCGGTGGCTTCTAATTAATACCGAAAAAAGAAGGCCGGTAAAAATTAACGACTATCTGTACGGGATATATGGCGTGAGTTATGAAAATAATAATATTCTGCCGATTGAAGAACCACAAAAGCTTTTGAGTATTGATATTGAAAAGCAGTTTGAGGTAAGGTACAGTGACCTGGACTCTAATGGTCATGCCAATAATGTAAAATATGTGGTATGGGCCTTAGATACTGTGCCTCTGGAAATTATCTCAAATTATAGTCTCAAAAGGCTTAAAGTTAAATACGAGAAAGAAGTAACATATGGTAAAACTGTAAGAGTATTAACCGGAATTTTTTCTGAACAGAAAACCATTGTAAGTCTCCATAAGATTGTAGATGAAGATGAAACGGAACTATGCTTTTTGGAAAGTGTCTGGTTTTTAAATGAGAAATTGAGCTAACGAACTTCAAGCTTGATAAACCTTTCTTCGGACATAAATCGCTCGCTTTTAAAATTTGTCTGGAAAAGTGGAATCAAACCACCTCCTTTTGGGCAGGATAAGCCCGGAGGTGGTATTTTTGCAAAATAAAAAAATTGAAATTTTACTAAAAACAATTGAGTTATTAAAGGCAGAACTGGCTCAATTAATAGATGAGGTAGCGGAATTAACCAATCCCGAAGTGGTAAAGAAAAGTCAGGAGTTAGACAGGATTTTAATAGAATATTATAAGCTTCTAAAAAGTACGAATAAAGAAAATACTTAAAAGATAAGCCCGGTTTTACGGGCTTTTTAAGATTATCCTTTGCGGGGTAGCTGGAAAAGATGAGATTAGCTTTTTTGAATTAGTTGTACTAACAAGATATTGTTAGATTTTAGGACTGCTGGCTATGGCATTTTTATTATTACTTTTTCTGCACTTTTACCTTGCCAAACTTTGTACTTTTATTTTGCCATAAACACAATGGAAATTTATAATGTTACTAACTCATGAGTTACTAACTTTTAATTTAGTAACTCATAAGTTAGCAGAGATGAATTTAATGATAATTTTGTGAACTCGCAAATAAGTCTGGCACCTATTTTTCTAAATAACTTAGCATAGAAGACAGTTGCAGAGTATTTTAGGGAAGCCAAAAAACCTTTTTGCAAAATATCACGGTATTTTAGCAAAGAAAAAATAAAATGAAGCAAAGCCTCCAGTTAATGCTCTGGGGGCTTTTGTGTGTATATGGTATGTTTGCCGTCGAAAGGTTGAAAGTTTCGAAACCGGTTTGGTTGAAAAAACTCAAATATTTGGGTCAAAATGAAGGTAAATAACACATAGACGGCGAAATATTTAACTCTACCCTTCGAGTTTAAAGCCTCCAATTTAAATTAACTCAGTAAAGAGAAAAGGAGAATAAAGATGATACCTTTAAGAGATGTAAACCCGAGCCGAAAATTTCCGGTGATGACAATTTTAATAATCCTGGCCAATGTGCTTGTATTTATTTTTCAAATTTCCCTTTCCCGGGAGACGAGCGAGCTTTTTTTGCATACCTTTGGTTTTACTCCTCTACGTCTGACCGAAGGATTAAGACAAGGCTTATTGTCAGAGATAGTTTGGAGTGGAGTAACCCTCTTTACCAGCATGTTTTTACATGGAAGCTTTATGCATCTTCTTAGCAATATGTGGGCTCTCTGGCTTTTTGGGGATAATGTGGAAGACCGCCTGGGGCACTTAAAATTTTTATTGTTTTATTTTTTAAGCGGGATTGTAGCAATGACAGTGCATTACGTATTTAATTTTACTTCGGACATTGTTGCAGTTGGGGCTTCGGGAGCAATTGCCGGAGTGATGGGGGCGTACTTTGTCCTTTTTCCCTTGGCTAAAATTGTGACTTTGTTTTTTTTAATTTTTATCCCAATTTTTATTGACGTTCCGGCTTTTATTTATATTGGCTTATGGTATATCTCGCAGCTATCCAATGGCATCTTAACTTTATTTGGCCCAGTTTTTGGGTTTGGAATAGCATGGTGGGCCCATATCGGAGGTTTTTTATTTGGGATGTTAGTGGGTCCAAAGTATAAATGGCGAAAAAGGACTATTTACTTCGACAACTATTTTATTGTTTAGGAAATTATTCTTTGATTCTTACTGGGGAACTGCAGTAAAATTTGAGGAAGTGCTTATAAAGTATTTGGCGGAAATACGTCAATAAGAGGAAAGAAATAAAATACCAAGAAATATTTAGCAAATGATTTATATATAATTTTAATCAGCAATAAACAGCGATAACGTTTATTTTTCAAAAATAACTACTCTTGCCTGAAAGTCAGAGAAGGTCAATAATTATAAGTGGAAGGTCAAGGAAAGTTAAAATAAAAATAAAACCTAAAAATCTATGACAGGGGGTGGTAGCCATGCTTATGAGAAGATTTGATCCTTTTAGAGAAGTGTTAGATTTAAATCGCCTGTTTGCCGAAGCCTTTGCACCGATTAGTAGAGGTGTATCAATCCCAAGGGTAGATATTCTTGATGAAGGCGATGAAATATTAGTTAAGGCAGAACTCCCTGGCATAGAAGATAAGAACCAGATTGAGCTGTATGTCCAAAACGATCATCTAATTATTAAAGGACAGGTTAAAGATGAAATAGAAGCAAGAAACGATAAATTCTATCGCAAGGAAATATTTACAGGCAGCTTTGAGCGAGTAGTGTACTTGCCGGTAGAAGTAGAACCTGCTAAAGCAACTGCTGAATATAAAAACGGCATTTTAAACATCAGGCTCAAGAAGGCACAGGATAATCTGCGAGGATTTAAAGTGGATATCCAATAATCCTCCTCTCCCCGAAGTTTTAAGGCTTCGGGGTTTTTTATTGCCTAAAGCAAAATTTGTAATAAACCTTATTATCATCCTCCCACTCTTAAAAACTTCTTTCTGTAATTTTTAATTAGCTCTTTACAGATTTCCTTATTGCCGCTAAAAATAATTCGTGTACGTGGTAAGGATATCTTTCCAAAAGTCCTCGGTTTTTCAGGAACAAGCTCCACTACCCATCCCTTACCAGTATACTTATGTTTGCCTTCTTTTTTCTCACAGATATTCTCAAAATACTCTTCGATTTCTGATAAACTTATCCCGCTATCAATTTCGTAGGAAAACTGCTCCACACTTTGTCACTCCTTGAAAGTATTAATTTCCGTATGCAGAACAGGAACGGTACATTTGCTTAAGCTAAATCTTTATTGATAGTATAAAATATTTCTTCTTTATCCTCAAACATCAGTGAATGTGATTGCCATTTATGCACCAGATGTAATCAAGTAAAAAATGAAGGAAAAAAGTAGAAAATGACGAATAAAGTTCTATATAAATACTTTATGAGGTGGTAAAAATGCCGGGAGAAATTAACGCAGTAAAGAAAAAATTAGTAGAAATATTTTCTCATGAATTTTGGTTTCTAGTCCCGGAATACCAAAGGCCATATGTATGGCAAGATGAAAATATTGTCGAGCTTATAGATGATCTTTATTATGCTTTTACAAACAAACAGGATAGCGAATACTTTTTAGGTTCACTGGTACTTAAAAAGACTGAAACAAAAGATTATCCTGAATATGAAGTGCTTGATGGTCAGCAACGGCTGACAACATTTTTCTTGATGTTTGCTGTGTTAAGAGACTTGATAGCTGAAACGGAATATAAGGATACTTTGCAGGAGCTTATTTACCAAAAAGAAAACAAACTTAAAAAAATTCCATCCCGCAAAAGAATGGTATTTAAGATTAGGGATGATGTTGAAAAATTCATTGAGGAGTACATCATAAAAATTGGTGGAACAAAAGAAAAAGAAAAGCTTGAGGAATACAGAAAAAGTGAAAATCCTTCTATCTCGAATATGGCCTCAGCCGTTCTCTTAATGAACGAACTTTTTCAGGAAAAAACAAAAATCGAGGAGTTTGTCGAATTTATATTAAACAAAGCTCTATTTATTTCTGTATCAACAGATAATACCGAGGATGCTTTTAGACTATTTACTATTTTAAACGATCGGGGGATACCTCTCACTAACGCTGACATCTTAAAATCAAAAAATATCGGAGCAATTAGCGATGAAAACGAAGTGCGTAAATATGCCCGGGAATGGGAAGAATTAGAAGAATATTTTGGGGAAAAATTTGACCGTTTTCTTGCTTTTATAAGGACGATTTTTGTTAAAGAAAAAGCCAGAGCAAACCTTTTAAATGAATTTGAAAATAACATTTATGGTAAAGGAAAACTCAAGCTTGGAAAAGAAACAATTGATCTGTTGAAAACTTACCAAAATATCTACGAAAAAATTATTGAGCTTTCCGAAGACAGCCTTCCCAATGACTACAAAAACTTAATTACCATAATGAAAATTGGACTGCCTTCGGATGACTGGGTACCTCCGCTTTTATATTTTTACTACAAATACCACCCCACAGATAAACTCTTAGAATTTCTACGCAAACTGGAATATAAATTTGCTGGTGACTGGATTTGCCAGAAAACACCCACGGAACGGATAGAAGCAGTAAATAAAATCTTAAGAGAAATTGAAGATACCGAAAAGGAAGAAATTGATAAGCTTTTAAACAGCAGTGTTTTTTTAATTGATGCTGAAGAATTACAGCGCAATCTTAATGATGAAAACTTTTATAGGAAGCCTTACTGTAAGTATGTACTTTTAAAAATCGAATATCTTTTTAATGACCAAACAGCCCATTTAAGTAGTTATAAGAAAATCTCAGTCGAGCATGTTTTACCGCAAAATCCCAAACCAGATAGTAAATGGGTGCAAATATTTAGCTTAGAAGAAAGGCAGAAGTGGACTAATCGTCTGGCTAACCTGGTTTTGATAGGTAAAATGAAAAATTCTCAATTAAGCAACCTTGACTTTCAGGAGAAAAAAGAAAGATATCTGCGAGGGCGGGTAGATGCCTTTAAAGCAAGTAAGATATTTATAGAAAATACCGAAGATTGGACTCCAGAACTTTTAGAAAAGCGGCAGAAGTACCTCATAAACATGCTAGTTCAAAATAAGTTTTTAAAAAATGTTGAGGGGGGAACGCCAGTTAGAATAATTACAGAACTGCCAAGACCTTATAAAAGAATTGAGTGGAATGATCCGATTAATATCACCAAAGACCAATGGAAAAAAGCATTATTAAATAGTAATATAACTACAACCAAAGATTTAGCATTACTTTTAATGATTTATACAAAGCCTTTTCAATGCGAAACTGCTTCGAACTTAGCCGATGAGATAGGAAAAAATTATCAATACTTAAACAGCATTGCTTCAAGATTGGGTAAAAGAATTGCTGAACATTTTGGTATTGAAGTACCAAAAGAAAAAAACAAACCAAATAATTACAACTATTGGCACATCCCTTTTTTAGGAGCTAAGCATAAAAAAGAAAAAATAAATTTTTCTGGATCTTAAGACCTGAACTAAAAGAAGCATTGGACGAAATTATTAATGAAAATCAAATGCTTGATGTTAATGAAATTATAAATATCTTAAAAATTGATTAAGCCAAATTGATATGTAACCATGTAAAAAAGGAAATAATTAAAAAAGCCGAAAATAGAAACACGGTAAGAAAATACCTCAGAGCAGAGGGCATTCCTGAAAGGAAGCCGCAACCCAAAAGAGGGTCAAAGCTTGACCCATACAAAGATACTATTCAAGAGCTCATGAATCTGGGGATATTCAATTGCGAAGTCATTTATGAAAGAATCAAGGAAAGAAGACTACACCGGAGGTCGCATTATTGATCTGGTGCGTGCCACTGCAGTGTTGGATAGGCTATTACACCATGCCCATATAATCAACATAAGGGGGAACCGCTACCGCCTAAAGGAGAGGTTAAAAACCGGTCTCTACGGTAATCCACATGTCAAAGCTTAATTTTAAAAAAAGCCAGGGTGGGTCAATTTAAATCTGCTATTGACACTTGTTTTAGTATGGAGCAGGTGATAAAAGGGATATAAGACTTGTAAATTGTGTAACCTGTGGTAAAGGAGAGCATAGTCAGGATGGCTAAACAGGTTGGTAAAGCTGGGTCAGGGGCCAGAAAAATGGCTGAAAAAAGGACACTAATAATTTATGGTACATTGCTTGGGTTTATTCTGGCAGGGAGTTTTTTGTTGAAATTTGCCGGTAAAATACTTTTATTTAATTCTTACTGGGTGAACCTTTTTGGCCTATTAATTGCGGGAGTAGGTATTGGGGTTTTTATAGCTGTATTTATGATTGCAACAGACTCCAAAGAGGTAGACCAGCCAATAAACCGGGCTCTTAAAGGAGCAAAAGCTGAAGAGAAAATTTCTGAAATACTCGGGCAATTGCCAGAAGGTTATACAGTTTTTAACGACTTTCCCTGTCCTATGGGAAACATTGACCACATTGTTGTTGGGCCGACTGGCATATTTATTATTGAAACCAAGAGCCATTCAGGAGAAGTAACTTTATCTCAGGAAGGAAAACTGCTTCTGAATTCGAAGGAATTGGAGAAAGATTTTTTAAAGCAGGTGCTGGGGCAAACATTTTGGCTAAAAGAACGAATGGTCGGGCTTTTAGAAAAAACACCCTTTATAAACCCAATTATCGTGTTTACCAATGCTTTTGTAAAAATTGACAAGCCAGTAAAAGGGGTTCGTATTGTAAATAAAAAATGGCTTATAGATGCGATAAACGAAAATAAGGTACAGTTAAGTGATGAGGCAATAAAAAGAATTGTTAGTTTTTTGACCGTGATAAAACAAGAATAAAAATTTTTGGTACCCGGGGAACGGGTATTTTTAGAGCATAATGGTTGGTAAAAAAGTAATTAATACAGTAATGAAAATGGGAATTTGGCTTTTGAAAAAGTAGGAACTTCAAGAGTATAAAGCTAAGGCGGCTAAGGCCATGGATATTTTAGAAGCTGGTTTTGAAGATGCTGTGGCAGTTTTAGTGCTTCCTGAAAGGTATCACAAAAGATTTCGTACCACCGTTAATGGTTGCAGCAATAAGTATAAGAAAAAATCACAATTAAACACAAAAATATATAAAACGCCGCTTCCAAGTCAAAGAATTGAAGAGCGGTGTTTTTTCGTTTTTGCTGGAGTAAAAGAATGTCACAAAAAGAGGGATTTGCAGAAAAATGAAGAAAATAAGTGAAAGGTAAGGTGTAAATTTTATCTTGCATTGTAGACATGATTCCCTTCCTGAGGCTATTGAAGATAAGCAGAAAGCTTAAATAAAGACTTATTTAATTGCAGAAAAAAATATATTTTGACGAAAAAATAAAAACAGGCAACATACTAGTTTAAGGGTGAGGTTAATGGCAGTGGCAACTGAAAAAATAACTTTAGCGCAGTTAGAGACCCATCTTTTTAAAGCAGCAGATATTTTGCGGGGAAAAATGGATGCTTCCGAATACAAGGAATACATCTTTGGTATGCTTTTTTTAAAATATACCTCAGATGTTTTTGCTGCCAAGAAATTAGAGCTGGAAAACATGTATAAAAACTTAGGCTTTTCTGATGAACAAATTAAAGAATTAACGGAAGACCCCAATTCATACGATATTTTTTATGTACCTCCAAAAGCCCGCTGGGAGTACATACTTAACTTAAAAGAGGACGTAGGAAACCAGTTGAATAAAGCGCTTTCTGCTTTAGAGGAAGCAAATCCTGAGTTAGATGGGGTTTTAAAGCATATTGATTTCAACGCTACCAAAGGAAAAATAAAGCTTAAAGACCAGCAGTTAATTGACCTTATCCATCACTTCAATAAATACACTCTGACTCCGGAAAGCTTTGAGTTTCCAGATTTGTTGGGTGCAGCATATGAGTATCTTTTAAAAGAATTTGCTGATTCGGCCGGGAAAAAAGGCGGCGAGTTTTATACTCCTGCCGGTGTCAAAAAACTGATGGTAAGGCTGGTTAAACCCGGCGAGAACATGACCGTTTACGACCCGACGGTTGGTTCGGGAGGCTTTTTGATTGAAGCTTTTCACTATGTAGAAGAGAAAGGGCAGGATCGTTATAACTTAGGACTTTATGGGCAGGAGTTAAATGGACTCACTTGGTCGATTTGTAAAATGAACATGATTTTACACGGTATTTCAGATGCCCATATTGAAAATGAAGATGTTTTAACCACTCCGATGTTTTTAGAAAACGGGTATATCAAGCGCTTTGACCGGGTGCTGGCCAATCCTCCTTTTTCCGAAAATTATACCCGGGCAAACATGCAGTATCCGGAGCGGTTTAAATACGGTTTTACACCCGAAACCGGCAAAAAAGCTGACTTAATGTTTTTACAGCATATGATTGCCAGCTTAAAAGATGATGGGATTATGGCCACCGTTATGCCTCACGGCGTTTTGTTCCGGGGCGGACAGGAAAAGGTAATTCGGGAAGGGATTGTTAAAGAAGGTATAATTGAAGCAATCATTGGGCTTCCGCCTAAACTTTTTTACAATACCGGGATTCCGGCCTGCATCATAGTGATTAATAAAAATAAACCCGAACATTTAAAAAATAAAATTTTATTTATCAATGCCGACCGGGAATATGGCGAAGGAAGAAATCAAAACTTCTTACGCCCTGAAGATATCGAAAAAATTGTAAATGTTTTTGATGAGAAAAAGGAAATACCTGGCTATTCAAGACTGGTGGATATAAAAGAAATTGAAGAAAATGACTTTAATCTTAACATCAGAAGATATGTAGATAATTCTCCAGAGCCAGAGATAGAAGATGTGCGGGCCCATCTTACCGGTGGGGTACCTTTACGGGAAGTAAGAAGGTATGAAGAGCAGTTTAAAAAATTTGGGATTTCTTACGCTATTCTTTTAGAAAAAAAAGATGAGCATTATTTAGAGTTTAATGATTTAATAACAGAAAAAAGTCAAATAAGAGAAGTCCTTGAAAATGCTAATGAAGTGAAAAATACCATAGCAAAACATAAGGAAATGCTTTTAAACTGGTGGCAGGAAGTAGAACAGGAGATTTTAGAGTTTTACGGAAGAAATAACCTCTGGAGTTTTAGAAACGCTGCCCTGAATAAATTAAAGGAAAAGCTTTTGCCTCTTGGAACTCTTGATGAATTTAAAATTGCCGGCGTTTTCGTGAACTGGTGGGAAGAACTTCTTTATGATTTTAAGAGTATAGCTGCTACCGGCTGGAATAAAAACCTGGTGAATGATGAAAGGATTAAGGAAAAATATTTCGGGAAGGAAATCGAAGAAATAGAAGAACTGGAAAGTAAAATTGCGGAAGTAGAAGGCGAACTAAATGAACTTTTAGATGAAGTTGAAGAATGGGATGAAGAAGAGCAGGGAGAGAAAACGGCAAGCAAAGTAAAAAATCATCTAAAAGAGCTGGTAAAAGAATTAAAAGAAAATAAGAGCGAATCGGCAATTAAAGAAGCTAAAAGATGGGAGGAGTTATTGGCTAAAATAGCTGAAAAAGAAAAAGAAATTAAAAATGCCCGAAGCAAAAAAACGCAAAAAGAAAAAAATCTTGAAAATGAAGTTTCCAGAAGAAAAGAAAACTTAACCGAGGAAGAAGTTAAAGAACTACTTTTGGGAAAATTCTATGAACTTATCGATAAACAGCTTGAAAAGTATCTAAATGCGGAAAAGAAAGAAATCGTCAAAGTCTTTGAAAATCTTTGGGACAAGTATAATGTATCGCTTTCTGAACTCACAAAAGCAAGAGATGAAGAAGTAAATAAGCTAAATGAGTTTCTGCAAAAACTGGGGTGTTACTATGAATGAGGATAAAAAAGTGCCAGAGGGATGGAAAAGGGTTAAGCTGGGTTATCTTAGTTCTATAAAGACAGGAAATAGCAACGTACAAGATGCTGTAGAAAATGGAATGTATCCTTTATTTGATAGGTCTGGTGAAGTCAAGTTAATTAACAACTATATTTTTGATTGTGAGGCAGTTATATTACCTGGTGAAGGTGTCGAGTTTGTTCCAAAATACTTTGATGGAAAATTTAATTTACATCAGCGAACTTATGCTATTTTTGATTTTGAAAAAGAAGTTAGTGGCAAGTATTTATACTATACAATTTTTTACTATCGTGGGTACTTTTCAAAAAATGCTGTTGGTTCGACTGTAAAGTCCTTAAGATTACCAATAATTAGAGATTTTAAACTTATATTGCCAACATTATCTGAACAACAAAAAATCGCCGAAGTCCTTGAAACTGTTGATAATGCCATCGAAAAAACTGACGCTATTATTGAAAAATATAAACGCTTAAAACAGGGGTTAATGCAGGATTTATTGACAAAAGGTATTGACGAAAACTGGCAGATAAGGGATGAAAAAACTCATAAATTTAAGGACTCTCCCCTGGGGAGAATTCCGGAAGAGTGGAAAGTTGTGAAATTAGGAGAAGTAGTAGATTCTTCAGCAGGTGGAACTCCAAGCAGAGAAAAGCCTGAATTTTATGGAGGAAACATAAGATGGCTTAAGTCTGGGGAGATAAATAAAAAATATATTTTTGATACAGAAGAAAAAATAACGAAAAAGGGTCTTAGATTTTCAAACGCCAAAATTGTTCGTGCGAATACAGTAGTTGTTGCAATGTATGGAGCTACTGCTGGTCAAGTGGGAATAATTAAAAATAATATGGCTACCAACCAAGCAGTTCTTGCTTTAAAAATTCCAAATGAAAATCTATTATACAATGAATTTTTATTTTATGTACTTACTAACTTTATGCAAAGAACTCTTTCAAACTTACAGGGTTCTGGGCAACCTAATCTAAGCAAAATAATTATTGATTCTAGTACATTTATTCTTCCCCCTCTTCCCGAACAACAACGCATTGCTGCAGTTTTATCTCAAATTGACGAAGCCATTGAAAAAGAACAGGCTTACAAAGAAAAGCTTGAAAGGATTAAAAAAGGCCTGATGGAAGATTTACTGACCGGGCGGGTCAGGGTTAATTCCCTGCTTTAAGTATTTGGTTTGGGAGGCTTTTCTAAATGTACAGTAAGCTTGATGAGGAGCATTATGTAGAAAATCCCTTCTTAGCCCAGCTTCTAAGGCTGGGCTGGAAGGTATACCGGCAAAATAAAGATAATCCCGAAGAGTTAAAAGAGATTACTTCGTTTACTGAAGCTTTTGAACCAGCTTTTGGTGAGTCGTTTAAGTTCAGAGAAAGCTTTAAAGAAGTAGTTTTAGAAAGCGTTTTAAAAGAAAGCTTGAAAAAAATTAATCCTTGGCTTATGGACGACCAGATAAATGAGGTAGTGCGGAAGATTACCACTCCTCAGGCCAATTCCTTTTTGGAAATCAACCGGGAGATTCATGATTTACTTTTAGAAAACACCTCTGTATCCGAAAACCGTAGGACCGGTGAAAAAAGCCCTACGGTCAGATTTATTGACTTTAGAAATCCGGAAAACAATACTTTTTTAGCTGTATCGCAGTATAAAGTAAACATTCCGGGAACAGAAAAACATATTATTCCCGATATCGTTCTCTTTGTAAACGGCTTACCTCTGGTGGTTGTGGAGTGCAAGTCCCCGGCGATTGCCGATCCCCTGACCGAAGCTATAACCCAGCTCCTGCGCTACTCCAACCGGCGAGGAGTTAAAGAAGGAAACGAAAAACTCTTCTGGTACAATGTTTTTATGATTGCCACTTCCAATCAGGTAGCCAAATACGGTACCATTACCTCGGACTTTGAACATTTTGTAGAATGGAAAGACCCGTATCCTTATACCATGTCCGAAGTAAATCCCGAAGGCAGCGTAACCAGTCAGCAGCTTTTAATTCACGGGATGCTTTCAAAACAGAATTTCCTCGACTTACTGCACACCTTTACCATTTTTAAAGAAGACTCCAAAGGCGGTGTAATCAAAGTAGTTGCCCGCTATCAGCAGTTTAGAGCTGTAAAAAAGATGGTTAAACGGTTAAAAGAGGGGAAAACTCCGGCAGAGAGGGGCGGGATTGTCTGGCACACCCAGGGGTCGGGAAAGTCGCTGACCATGATGTACATGGTCCGGGAAATGTACCACCAGCCGGAATTTGGAAGTTTCAAGATAGTTTTTATAACCGACCGGAAAGAATTAGAACAGCAGTTAAGAGACACCTCAAAAAGCGTTGGCTTTACTGTAAATCTTGCGGGAAGCATCGATGAACTTAAACAGCTTTTAAGAACCAACACTCCCGATCTGGTTATGGCCATGGTGCATAAGTTTCAGGAACGGGATTTAAAACGGGAGTTTCCCGTATTAAATACATCGCCCGATATCCTGGTAATGATTGATGAAGCGCACCGCACTCAGTACAAGCTTTTAGGAGCCAATTTAAGAAAAGCCTTGCCCAATGCGGTTAGAATAGCTTTTACCGGAACTCCGATTGATAAGACTGAGCAAGAATTTGGCCAGTACATAGACAAATACAGCATCCGGCAGGCAGTAGACGATGGGGTTACGGTAGAAATAGTTTATGAAGGCCGGGTCCACAGTGCCGAACTTTCCGATGAAGAAGCGGCCAATGCCAGGTTTGAGGATGTCTTTCGGGATGCTGATCAGGAGACAAAACGCCAAATCTTAGGCAAATATACCTGGAAGGCCTATCTTGAAGCAGAAGAAGTAATCAGGGATAAAGCAAAAGACATGATCGACCATTATGTGACGCATATCTTCCCTAATGGCTTTAAAGCCCAGGTGGTTACTGTTTCACGTTTAGCTGCAGTAAGATATAAAAAGGCCTTAGAAGACGCCTTGAAAGAAAAAATTGCTGAGCTGGAAAAGAGCCAGAACCAGAAAGTAGACTTGGGGACGCTAAAAAAGTTAAAAGTAGGAGTCGTAATCTCCGGTAAACAGAACGATGAAGCTATCTATCAGCCCTATACCAATCCGGTGGAGCACGAAAAAATAATCCAGAGTTTTCGCCTTCCCTTTGGTAAAGTTAACGAGAGTGGCATATCGGGGGATGTAGGTATTTTAGTAGTTCAGAGCATGCTGATTACCGGTTTTGATGCTCCGATAGAACAGGTTATGTATCTTGATAATGTAATAAAAGGTCATAACTTACTGCAGGCCATAGCCCGGGTAAACCGGGTTTACAAAAACAAATCCTGCGGCTATGTGGTGGATTATGTTGGCGTTTTAAATCATTTAGAAGAAGCGCTGGCAATTTATGCCGATGAAGATTTAGCCGAAATCTCCAAGGTTGTTATTAATAAAGCAAAAAGTATTGCTAATTTGCATTATACCCATAGACAGCTCGAAGAATTTTTTGCGAAAAATGGCCTTAAAGACTGGAGGTATCAGGTTGATGATTGCATTGACCTTTTAGTTGACGAAAAAATCAGAAATGAATTTATCATGCTGGTTCGAAACTTCAATCGGGCGATGGATACGGTTCTTCCGGATGCTGAGGCCTTAAAATATCTAACCGATTTAAAGATATTAAGCTTTATCAAAGAAGCAGCCCGAAATCGTTATCGCGACGGTAAATTAAGCATAAGCGATGCCAGCCGGAAAATAAGGGAGATCGTAGAAGAGTACATAATAGCCAAGGGAATCGACCCCAAAATTCCGCCAACCCCGCTTTTAGATGATAAATTTTTAAATAAATTAAAAGGAAAGCCAGCTAAAGTTAAAGCTCAGGAATTGATAACGGCTATTAAAGAACATATTGTTGATCATTTTGAAGAAGACCCGGAGCTATATGAAAGATTTTCCGATAGATTAAAAAGATTGCTGGAAGAATATCACGAAAAGTGGGAAATACTTGCCGAAGAGTTAGAAAGATTTAGGGAGGAAATTCAAAAGGGTCGGGAAGTAGAAAATACCTTTGGGTTTGAACCTAAGAAAGAAATGCCGTTTTTTGGCCTGCTGAAAAAGGAGTTATTTGGGCAGAAAGCCTTTAATGAGCTGAGTGAGGAAGAAGTTAATTTCCTTGTTGATTTAACCAGAGACGTAATTGAAATAATTAAGAGAGAGACCAAAGCGGTTGACTTCTGGGAAAGCTACACCAAGCAAAAGCGGTTAAAAACCTATGTAGGAAACCACCTGCTGCAGAAATTAGTTCCAAAAGCTTCTGCCGGTAAGGGTGTTGCTGAAAATCCTGCTCCCTATCATGCCGATAGCTTAGCAAAAGTAATATTTAATAAAAGAAACGAAATAACGCAAAAACTCCTGGAACTTGCCTATTATCACTACGGGAAGTGAAAAACATGGATATAAAAATTGAAAAAATAATTCGCACCAAAAGAAAGACCATTGCTCTGGAAATAACCGATAACGCTACTTTAATAGTTAGA
Organism: Carboxydothermus pertinax; assembly: GCF_001950255.1. Classification (NCBI taxonomy): domain Bacteria; kingdom Bacillati; phylum Bacillota; class Clostridia; order Thermoanaerobacterales; family Thermoanaerobacteraceae; genus Carboxydothermus; species Carboxydothermus pertinax. The sequence continues at coordinate 32,980 of NZ_BDJK01000018.1, read as the reverse complement.
GCGCCTTACAGAGTAAGTGAAAGCACCATTTTTGCGGTTATTCGAAAGCACTACGACTGGATTATTAAAAAGAAAAAAGAAGTGGAAGCCCGGGACCCAAAAGTTAGAGCTAAAGAGTTTGTTAACGGTGAAGGCTTTTTATATCTTGGAAAGTATTATAAACTTCAGATAGTGGAAGACCAGATCGAGCCTCTTAAATTTGCAAATGCGTTTTATCTTGCAAAGAAAGCACTGCCGCAGGCAGAAAAGGTATTTACCGAATGGTATAAGAAGGAAGCTTTAATCAAGATAACTGAACGGGTACAGTTTTATGCTAAGATGGGCGGTTATAAATATTCCCGAATAAAGATTACCAATGCCCGGAGAAGATGGGGTTCCTGCTCAAGCAAGGGCAACTTAAATTTTAGCTGGCGGTTAATTATGGCCCCCTTGCCGGTTATTGATTATGTAGTAGTGCATGAACTTGTGCATTTAGAGGAGAAAAATCATGGTAAAGCTTTTTGGACTAAAGTTAAGATTTTAATGCCTGACTACCAAAAGCACGAAAAATGGCTAAAAGAAAACGGGTATGTTTTAAAAATTTAACAGGAGTCTAAATCCTACTTTAAGCTTTGAGGGTTAAAAACGATGTTTACGTACATACTAAAGCCTCCGGGGAATTTCCGGAGGCTTTAATATCTAGTGTAGCCTATAGGGGAATTTGGCAATTAAACCATGCAACAAACTCAAGGATTTTAATAATTAAGGTTGAACTATTTTAAGATTGTGAAGTTTTACATCGTGATTTAGTAATTTTAAAAGGGCGTAATCAAGCTTTTCTCCATGTTCCTTTAGCGTGATTTTAATTTCCGCAATTTCCTCTTTGATTTGCTGGTTGGAAATTTTAAGTTCGTTAACGTCATTTTTAAGTTCGTTAACATCACTTCGTAATTCTTCGACAGCAGCATTAGTATTTCCTACAATCCGGATTAATTCGGTAATCATTCTTGCCATATGGTCTAATTGTGTTTCAAGCTTATTAAATCTTTCTTCGGACATAAAATCACCTGCTCTATATTAGAATTCTTACAAAAAAATAATACCATATTTTAAAAAAATTAAAAACAAAAAATTTTTACTGCGAAGTTATGGTTCGTTAAAAAATTAAGCCTCCGGGCGAACCCTGGAGGCCTTGATTTTCCTGGAGCCGATGGTGGGATTCGAACCCACGACCTACGCATTACGAGTGCGTTGCTCTGCCCCTGAGCTACATCGGCAACAACATTGCATTAATATTTTAGCGGGAAATAAGGTGGTAGTCAACTAACAAAAAAATTTTTGTGAATTTAGTAAGAAAAATTCTAATAAAATATTTAAACAAAAACTTGTACTACTTACTACAAACGAAAAAATATGAAATAATGAATCAGATTCAGAAGGAAAAACAAAAAATAAATCGAATTTATTAGAAAAATCATAAATTAATCAGGGGGATGGGGATGGAAATAAAAAATTTAACTTTAAAAAAATATCTTTTGCGCACTGTTCTTTATGCTGTGCCTGGGGCCGGTTTGGTGGGTTATTTATCAGGCCTTTTTGCCATTAATATTTATATTGCAATATTAATTGGGGCGGCTGGCGGGGCAATCATTGGACTTGTGATCAGTTACAGCAATTTTAAAAGAATTATTCAACCCTTAAAAGAGATGTTAACGGAGATAGAAATTTTGGCCGAAAAAAATAAAGGCCTGGGGATTACTGACTTAAATACTATAGACGATTTAAAAACATCATTTATTAAAATTTTAAAGGGACTTACGCTGGAACTTCAAGAAATCACCAAAACGATTAATAATACTGTATTAAGTTTGGTAGATACCACTTCCGAAACTTCTGCTGGGATTGAAGAGGTAGCAGCTTCGACCCAGGAAATAAATTCAAGCCTGGAAGAAATAAATGAAACAATCCGAAATATTGCGCGGCTGGCCGAGGAGCTGGGAGATAAACTTACTAAAGGTCGAGAAAGTTTAGGCCTTTTTAGCTCCGAGAACGCCAAAATCCAAAATAGTCTTACGGTAGCGGCCACCTCGATCAATGAACTTTTTACCCACACTCAGGAAATTAATGTGGCTTTAGAACTTATTACCGAAATTGCGGCCCAAACCAACCTTTTAGCCTTAAATGCAGCTATTGAAGCAGCGCGGGCCGGAGAAGCAGGAAAGAGCTTTGCGGTGGTAGCCGAGGAAGTTCGCAAACTGGCTGGGAAATCAAAAGAGGCGGCCGAAGAAATCAAAGGAGTTATTGATCTTATTTTTAAAAATATGCGTGAAGCTCAGGAAAAGATGCAGGAAACTTTTACCATAGCCACCGAAAGTACAGAAAAAACTTCCTTTTTACAAACGGAACTGCAAGGGGTTATGGGCCTATTACCCGAGTTGTTACGACAAAACCAATCTTTGCCCGCTTATATGCAAAATATTACTGAAGCGGTAAATAATGTAGCCGCGGCGACCAATGAACAGTCGGCGGCCATGAATAGTGTCCAGAAAATGGCTGAGGAAACCCAGGGGTTAATTACCAAGCTTGAACAGTTAAAAAATAAATTTACCTTATAAGCTGCCGTAGGGCAGCTTTTTAAAATGCCATTCAGCGAGCAAATAATACCATTTACCTGCATATATTGCCATTAGGTCTTGAACGATTGTATTGAACATTATTCAGGGCTAAATTTAATTAAAGTACCCTTTTTAGGAGGGATTTATTGATGGATTATCCGTGGGCCAAACATTATCCTCCTAATGTTTCGTTAAATCTTATTTACCCTGAAAAAAGTTTATATGAATTATTTCGCGAGAAAGCTTGGAACAATGAAAATCCTGCACTTATCTTTTTTAATACCCGCATATCTTACCAAAAATTATTGGAATATACTGAAAATTTAGCTACAAATTTAAAAAAACTTAATTTAGCACCGGGTGACCGGGTAGGAATAATGCTGCCCAACTCTCCCCAGTATGTAATTGTTTACTTTGCCTTAATGGCAGCCGGAATTGTCGCTGTCCCCTTAAACCCCCTTCTTTCGGAACGAGAACTTCGGTTTATAGCCGACGATGCCGGAGTTAAAGCCATTTTTGCTCTAACCCTTTTTACGGATAAACTAAAAAGCTTTACCGGGGTAAAAAAGATTTATACTTCTATAGCGGATTTTCTCTCTTTTCCCCTAAATTTACTTTATAAATTAAAAGAAAAAGAGCCAGCAATTTCCTACGATTTAAAGGAGATATTTGCCTTTTTACCGTTTCTTAAAAGAACCGGAGAGTTTACCTACCAAAAAACCCGGGATCTAAAAAATGACCCGGCAGTTATAATCTATACCTCGGGGACTACCGGTAAACCCAAAGGAGTAATGCTTTCCGAATACGCTTTAGTTGTAAATGCCTGGCATGTAAAAGCCTGGGGAGATTTAACTTCCAGGGACATCATGCTTACCATACTACCAATTTTCCATGGCTTTGGGATGAGCGTTGGGATGAACGCTCCCCTTTTATCGGGCTCAACGGTAGTATTAATGCCGCGCTTTTCGGTGGAAGAGTTTTTTAAAGGGGTGGCTAAACACCGGCCAACGTTGTTTGCCGGCGTGCCCACCATGTTTGTAGCGATGTTAAATCATAAAGATTTAACCAAATACGATTTATCTTCCTTTAGAGGCTGTTTTGTAGGCGCAACGGCCATGCCGCCAGAGGTCAAAGAGCAGTTTGAAAAGCTAACTGGGGCGCAAATTTTAGAAGGGTATGGCCTTACCGAAGCAGTAACCGCCAAGTGTTGTAATCCTTACCGCGGGGTAAATAAAACTGGCAGCATCGGGATTCCTTTTCCCGATACTGTAATGGAGATTGTTGATGCGTTTACCGGGGAACCTTTACCGCCCGGAGAAATTGGGGAAATCCGGCTAAAAAGTCCGGACTTAATGCTAGGTTACTATCAAAATGACGAGGCTACCCGGGAAGTCTTAAAAGACGGCTGGCTTTATACCGGCGACATTGGCAAGATGGACGAAGATGGATACTTCTATATCGTGGACCGAAAGAAAGATTTAATAATAACCGGTGGCTTTAATGTTTACCCCCGGGAAGTAGAGGATGTGCTTTATTCTCATCCCGAGGTAAAAGAAGCCTGTGTTTTGGGGGTACCGGATCCTTACTATGGAGAGATTGTTAAAGCTTATGTTGTTTTAAAAGAGGGAGCAAAAACTTCGGTTGAAGATTTAAAAGCCTTTTGCCGGGAAAATTTAACTCATTATAAAGTACCCAAAGTTATTGAGTTAAAAAAAGACCTTCCCAAGAGCGCCATAGGTAAAATACTGCGGCGGGCGCTAAAAGAAATGGAGAGTGAGGCAAAACAATGAAATTAGCGTATTTTTGCAGTTACTGGCCGGTAGAAATCTCCGAAGGGGCAGGTTTTCCTACCGTCCGCTACTTTCCTCGGGATGAAGCAAAAGTGCCGGTAAGGCTTCCGTCTTACTGCTGTTCTTATGCCAAGGGAAGTCTTGCGGAAATGGAGGAAGAAGCTTTAGACATGCTGTTTGGTTTTGCCCATAGTTGTGACACCATGCAGTGTATGTACGGTATTGCTAAAAGTCTTTTAGGAAACGATAAAGTATTTTTACTGGTACCGCCGGTAGATTTAACTACGCCGGAAGCCCGGGAATACTACACCCAGGCGCTTACCAATCTCTGGCAGGAGCTTGCCGGCAAAAAAGATTTAGACGATTTAGCAGAACTAAAAGCTACCTGGGAAAAATACCAGGCTCTCAGGGCAAAGGTTAAAGCTTTAGAAAATCTTGCCCCTTATGTATCTTCCTGGGAAATTTTTGACCTCTTAAAGAAAATCCAAACAATGCCGGTGGATGAAGCTTTAGCATATTTGGAGTCTTTTAAGGATTTTAGCGAAAATCAAGATTCAAAGCAAATAGGGCTTATTTTAACCGGAGCGGTTATTACCCAAAATAATCTTTATAAGCTCCTGGAGGAGCAGGGTTTTCGGGTATTTTATGACGATACCTGCACCGGTTTTCGCCACTTTGCCGGCGAGGTTGTTGACGATGATAATATCTTTGCCCAAATTGCTTCTTATTATATCTCTAAACCTCCCTGCCCCTGCCGGCATAAGGGGATGTGGGAGAGGGCCCAGCATTTAAAAACTCTTTATGAAAGTAAAAAAGCCAGGGCGATTTTATTAGTGCAAAACAAGTTTTGTGACCCCTTTGCCTGGGATGTGCCTTATCTTCTGGATTACTTTAAAAAGGAAGGAATACCGGCGTTGGTTTTGGAGGTGGATGGTGGAGTAGTCGGAGAACAAAATAAAACCCGGTTGCAGGCGTTTCGGGAAAGGATTGGGGGGATTTAGTTGGCTAAAGTTTTTAAACCGCTAAAAGCGAACGAAAAAATGAATAAAATTTTAAGAAATCACTATTTAAAAACCAAGCTCGTCCCCAAAATGGGGCGGGTTTTTGGCTATAAAACCGCCTGGGTTACCAGCGGTGCGCCGGTAGAAATCTTAAGGGCGTTTGGACTTGAGCCGGTGTATCCCGAAAACTATGGAGCAATCTGCGGGGCGCGTCGGGTATCGACTCATCTTTGTCAGGTAGCCGAGAACCGCGGTTATTCTATTGATTTATGCTCCTATGCCAAAAGTAACCTCGGTAGTATCTGGAACCCCCAGGATATCCCGTTTAATGGTTTACCCCGACCGGATTTATTAGTAGTCTGCAACAACATTTGCGGCACGGTTTTAAAGTGGTATGAAACTTTAAGCCGGGAGTTTAATATACCTCTTTTTATTATTGATACCCCTTTTATTAGCGGGGAGCCGAAGACGTGGCAAATTGAGTATGTAGCAAAGCAGCTTGAAAAGCTGGTAGAAAGCCTAGAAAGATTACTCAGGAAAAAATTAGACCTAAACCGCTTAGAAAAAATTGTTAAGCTTTCCAATGAGACCGTGGATTTATGGAAAGGGATTAGAGATTTTGCTAAACATAAGCCATCGCCGGTAAATGTTACTGATTTATTTATTAATTTAGGCCCTCTGGTAGTGGTGAGAGGTACAGAAGTAGCCCGGGATTTTTACGAAGAGATGTACCGTGAGGTGGAGGCAAGATACAAAGCGGGAATTCCGGCGGTGGAGGGGGAAAAGTACCGTTTGGTCTGGGACAATATTCCCATCTGGTATGGCCTTTACCGCTTTTACGGCTATTTTGCCCAAAGGGGAGCGGTATTTGTTACCGACTCTTATACTGGAGGCTGGGCCAATAACATTAAAGGTGGACCCCTCTTTTATGCTATTGCTGAGTCTTATACCGGAGTTTTTTTAAACCGGGATTTAGAGTTTCGCAAAAATCAGCTAAGGTCCTTTATTGAAGAATTTAATGCGGACGGTTTTGTGATGCATTCCAACCGTTCCTGCAAAGCGTACTCTTTTGTGCAGGAGGAAATTCGCCGGCAGCTCATGCGCACTCTTGGAGTACCTGGTTTAATTGTCGATGCCGATATGACCGATTCCCGACTGTATGCGGAAGAAACGGTACTAAACCGGGTGCAGGCGTTTTTGGAGAATTTAGAGAGTTAAGAAGGAGGTTTTCCCTTTGTATTTGGGAGTGGATATTGGGTCACTTACAACTAAAGTAGTTTTAATTGCTGAAGATAAGAAAGTTATAGACTTTAAATACCAGCGTACCGGACCTTCGGGCAAAGATTCTGCTTTAAAGCTTATCAAGGAAATACTGGCCAGGGTAGGAGTTGCGGAAGAGAAGGTTAAAGGTACGGTGGCTACCGGTTACGGTCGGGTTTTATTTTCCGGCCGGGAGTATTCGGAGATTACCTGTCAGGCCAGGGGAGTGGCGCATCTTTTTCCCGGGGTCAGAACTATTATTGATATCGGCGGGCAGGACAGCAAGGTTATAGCGGTTGGGAAAAACGGTAAAGTCTTAGATTTTGCGATGAACGATAAATGTGCGGCGGGAACGGGCCGTTTTTTAGAAGTAATGAGCCAGGCTCTTGAAGTAAGTCTGGAAGAGATTGGACAACTTGCCGAGAAAAGTAGTGAAGCGGCCAGGATTTCTTCCGTTTGCACCGTTTTTGCCGAATCCGAAGTGGTTTCAAAATTATCCCAGGGGCAAAGCCGGGAAACGGTAGCCCGGGGGATTTGTGAGGCGGTCGCGTCCCGGACGGCGGTTTTGGCTCAGAAAGTAGGGGTGGTAGAGCCGATAGTGTTTACCGGCGGGGTTGCTAAAAATACTGGAGTGGTGAAGGCATTAGAACGAAAACTTGGGATTTCGTTGGTGGTGCCTGAGGATTCGACAATTACCGCGGCCCTGGGTGCTGCGCTTTTAGCTTTGGAAAATTCTTAAAAAAGGGAGGCTTTAAAGTGCACGAACATTTATATTCTGAAGTGCAAAGAAAGTTACGGGAGGAAGTCAGGGAGTTTGTGAAGTGGGTACCGCGAGATTTACTGGTAGCCATGGATGAAGACCGGGTGCAATATCCCCGGGAGTTTTTGGTGGAAGCGGGGAAAAGAAATCTTTTGGGCCTGCGTTTTCCCAAGAAGTATGGCGGTCGGGGGCTGGGCTGGCAGGAAGAATATATCGCCCTGGAGGAAATAGGGGTACTGGGAACTTCCCTTGCCTGTCTGTATTCATTGGTCAGTATTGTGGGTGAAGCAATTAACACCTTTGGTACCGAAGAGCAAAAGGAAAAATATTTAAAGCCTACCCTTGCCGGAAAAATGTTTACTGCTGAAGCTTTGACCGAGCCCCGGGGTGGTTCGGACTTTTTTGGAGCTACTACTTACGCTAAAAAAGAAGGGGACTACTATATTTTAAACGGGCAAAAGCGTTTTGTGGTGGGAGCGGAAGGTGCCGATTACTTTTTTGTTTATGCCAAAACCGACCCGGATGCACCGCCTCATAAATCATTAAGTGCTTTTATCGTGGAGAGGGGCCCCGGGGTAGAAGTGGGTTATGTTTACGGACTCCTGGGTACCCGGGGAGGAGGAGCTGGACGCATTGTTTTTAATAATGTACGGGTGCTCAGGGAAAATTTAGTGGGAAAAGAAAACGGTGCGGCGGAAATCTTTTACCAGATGATGGTGCCCGAAAGGATGACCAGCGCGATTGGGGCGATTGGTCTTGCCGCTGGAGCTCTGGATATCGCTGCTCGCTATTCTACCCGGAGGAAGGCTTTTGGCCGGAAAATTCGGGAATTTCAGGGGGTTAGCTTTAAAATTGCCGAAAGCTTGACCGAGCTTGATGCTGCCCGGGCCTTAACCAATATGACCGCCCGCCTGATAGACCAGGGAGTTGAACCTTCGGAACAGCGGCGGTTGGTGTCCGAAGCCAAGAAGTTTGCCACCGAAATGGCCTGGCGGGTGACCAATAACGCCATGCAGGTTATGGGTGGTATTGGTTATACCAATATTTATCCCATTGAAAAAATGGTGCGGGACAGCCGGATCTTAATGATCTGGACTGGCACCAGTGAAATTATGAACTTGATTATTCAACACGAGTATTATAAAAAGCTGCAGGAAGAAAGCATGGCCGGCAGAAACCTTGAAAAAGACGCCAGGGAAGCGGACCGGAAAGAGGAGAAAGTATACGAATAAAAGGAGGGAGTTTTGTGGAGAATTTAGTTTCTTTATTAAAGAGAAACGCGGCAAAATATCCCCAGGACCTGGGAGTTTACTGGCCTAAAGGGGATTTGTACTTTACCTGGCCTGGCAGGAGATTGAGCAAAGAAGTGATAAATTAGCTGCATATTTTATAGAAAAGGATTTTCAACCCGGGGAAAAGTTGGTCTTTATTTAAACAATACTCCGGACTTCGTTATAGGCCATCTTAAAAGCCGGGGGTGTAGTATTGCGGAAATTCTCTACACTTCCGGTACTACTGGCAAACCAAAGGGAGTTTTACTTTCCCACCGGACGGTTTATTTTGCGGGAATGATGTATATGTACGAAATGAACATTTACTACCGCGATAAAGTATTGATCTTAATGCCCCTCATCCATTCTGCCCCTTCGCACCGGAGTGGGGAGAAACGGTGTGTGTGACAGTTGTTTTAAAACCGGAAGCCACTTTAACGGAAGAAAAAATCATCGAATACGCGGCAAAACGATTGGCCAAATACAAACAGCCAAAAGTGATTTTCTTTGCTGATACTATTCCGAGAAATCCCAGTGGAAAAATATTAAAGAAAGTTTTAAAAGAAAATTATAAATTATGGCCCCGAGCGGGGCTTTTTTATTATTAATTATGTTTTGGATGAAAATTTATGGTATATTATAAATATAATCAAAATTACAGGAGGTGCCGGATATGGGTATGAAAATTAGCGACGCAGTTACATATGTCGGGAAAATTGACTGGGAGCTTCGGCGGTTTCACGGAGAGGAGCTTTCCACCCACCGGGGGTCAAGTTACAATTCTTATTTAATCCGGGATGAAAAGGTAGCACTAATTGATACTGCTTGGATAAAATTTGACAAAGAGTATGTAAAAAAACTTTCCGAGGAAATTGATTTACATAAAATTGATTATGTTATAGCTCTTCATGGGGAAATTGACCACAGCGGGGCGCTGCCGGAATTAATGCGCCTTATTCCCGATAAACCTATTGTATGCTCGGCCAACGCGGTAAAATCGTTAAAAGGTCAATATCATCAGGATTGGAACTTCCAGGTGGTTAAAACCGGGGACACCTTGGATCTTGGCAGTAAAAAGCTTATTTTTATTGAAGCACCGATGCTCCACTGGCCCGATAGCATGATGGCGTATTTGACCGGGGAAGAGATTTTATTCTCCAACGATGCTTTTGGTCAACATTATGCTTCGGAAAGGCTGTTTAATGATTTAGTGGACCAGCATGAACTTTTTGAGGAAGCCTTAAAATATTATGCTAACATCTTGACCCCCTTTAGTGCCCGGGTGGTAAAGAAGATTGAAGAAGTTCTTGCCTTAAATCTTCCGGTGAAAATGATTGCGCCCAGCCACGGGATTATCTGGCGGGATAATCCTTTGCAGATAGTTAATAAATATTTAGAATGGGCGAAGGATTATCAAGAAAACCAAATCACCATCATTTACGATACCATGTGGGACGGTACCCGCCGGATGGCGGAAGAAATAGCTCGGGGGATTAAAGCCGCTGCCCCGGAAGTTACCGTTAAACTTTATAACTGTGCCCGGTCGGACAATAATGATATTGTAGTAGAGGTGTTTAGGTCTAAAGCTATATTAGCCGGCTCACCCACCGTAAACAGGAATATATTATATAACTTAGCAGGACAGCTTGATTTAATCAAGAGCTTACAGTTTAAAGGCAAAAAAGCGGCGGCGTTTGGTGCTTACGGCTGGAGCGGTGAAGGGGTTAAAATCATTACCGAAATATTAAAAGAAGCGGGATTTGAAGTAGTAATGGATGGGATCAGAGAACTCTGGAATCCCGATACTGACGCTCTAAAACGGTGTTTTGAATTTGGCAAGAACTTTGCCGAAGCGGTGAAATAAAGTATAAATAATAAGGTAATGTTATAGTGGCAGCTTCTGCTGCCTTTATTTTTTTGGTATGGCGGACTAAGTAAACTAAATAAATAAAATGTAGGGCGCATTCCTCTCAAACCGTAGGGCTGACTCCTGTTGGCTTATAAAATTGCTCTTATAAAAATATGGCCGGCAAAAGCCGGCCATACTTTTATTGCTTTTCCTGATTTATGTTTTTTGCGGCTAAAGTTTGAGTTACTGGATCATCAACGGTAACAGCTTCAACGGGCATTGCATTACGTTTTTTCTTTTCATTATTATTATTGTTATTTTTTTCTGTTTTTTTAGGCATTGTTATCCTCCTTTTCCTCTTTCACTCCAGTTTCGTTTTTATCAACCCAGCTTCTTGCAAAGAAACGATTTTTTTGGTGTAAATTTATTTCTGCCGGTTTATGACTGCTTTCCACCATAACACCTCCTGTTTTAATTTTTGCAGGGGAAAGAAATTTATACATTTTAAAAAAATATATAGTTGCCATTACCGAGAAGGTTTACTATAATACTTTATGTAGCGAAGTAAAAGTGACGAAATACACAAGGAGGCGCTGACAATGGCTGTGGAAAAACTTCAAAATAACGTGGAAAAAGTAGCACAAAAAGCGGTTTACAATTTTGTGGAAGATAGTTACAATTGTGCTGAAGGGATAGTTGCTGCTTTTTCGGAGGAAATGGGTTTGGCTGCGAAAACCTATACAGCTTTAGCCATGCCCTTTGGCGGAGGTATCGGGAGCCTTGGTCATATGTGCGGAGCTATTTCCGGAGGTTTAATGATGCTTGGCTTAAAAGGTGCGCAAAAGGGCTTAAAAAAGCCGGAAATTCGGGAACTGGCCCAGAAGCTTTACAAGGGCTTTGAGGAAAAATTTGGTGCTGTTAACTGCCACACCTTAACTCGGCATGATTGTAACGATGCCAGTTCTGCTCCTTATGATATAAAAAACTGCGCACCTTATATTCAATATGTGGTTTATAAAGTAAATGAACTCCTGGGGGATTAAGATGAAGTATAAAGTTCATATCGATGGAGGTTCCCGGGGAAACCCGGGGCCTGCCGCTTCTGCTATGGTTATCTATGATGAAAAGGGCGAGGTTCTTTACGAAAAAAGTAAATATCTTGGTTTTACTACCAACAATGTTGCGGAGTGGGAAGCTCTTAAAGGGGCATTAATGGCACTGACCTTTTTGGCCCAAAGGCACGGAAAGGTAGAAGCCGAGATTTATGCTGATAGTGAGCTTATGGTAAAACAGTTTAACGGCTTATATAAAGTAAGGGATGAAAAATTGAAAGAAATTTATGCTGAAGTTAGAAAGCTAGCTTCCAATCCTGCGCTACAAGTGACTCTAACCCATGTCTACCGGAAAGACAATAAAGCCGCAGACCGTCTTGTTAACCTTGAACTTGATAAACAGAAAAATCTAAACATTGACAGCGAAAATAAAGAATAGTATAATTAAACAAAAAATTTAGACAAAATGGAGGGGAGCGGCAAATGGAGTATGGAGAAATGAGTTTAGAGCAGCTCCAGGAAGAACTTCAAAAACTTAAAGAAACCCTTGAAGAGGTAGAGGAAGAAAAGTTTTTTGTTTTGGGGCAGAGCGGATTTCATGTATCCGGCGGTAAAGTAAAGCAGTATGAGCAGGAAATTTTAGAATTGCAATCCAAAATTAAAGAAGTAGAAAGGTTAATCAAAGAAAAAAGCAATTAATTAAAATTTTAACCCTGTCTATTAAGACAGGGTTTATTAATGCTAAACAAATATTTCGAAAATAGTATTGACGGCGAATATAGATAAAGTTAAAATTAATATGACGATTATAAAAAGGGGGTATTTCGATGGAAGATCGGGTAATGCCTATTGAAGAAGAAAAAGTAGCAGAAGAATTAAAACCTATTTATGAAAATTTTAAAAAGAATTTTGGTGAAGTTCCTTTGCCAATAAAGGTAATGGCAAATAATCCGGCCTACCTAAAACTATTTGTGGAAAAACATAAGGTTCTTTGGGAGGAAAATTCCCTTGATCCAAAAACAAAAGTTTTGATTGCATTAGTGATTTCTACATTAAACAACTGCGAATTTTGTATTAGAAACTATACAATGCAAGCGAAAAAAATAGGAATAACTGATAAAGAGATTATTGAAGCGATAAGTTTGATTGATTTAATAGGAAGTATGAATCACTTTAACAACGGAATGAGAATTAAGCCTTAAGCTGTCGAAATGACAGCTTTTTTTTATGTAAAGAATATATCAAAAGTAAATTTATGGTATAATAAGCCAAAAGGAGAGGATTTTGGTGGCAGGGATTAATTGGAATTTCGGTTTGTCCATCCCGGCGGATTTGTAGGCGGGATTATCGGGGTAGTTTGTCTTTTACTTTCCTTTTACAGCCTCTCGGTTTTGCCAACTACTTTAGCGGGAATTTTATTGCTTCTCTTTGGTTTGGCACTAATTATTGCCGAAATTTATTTCCGACTTTTGGAGCGTTAGGGGTGGGAGGGGTGATAAGTATACCCCTTGGTTCGTTATTTCTCTTTGGTACCGATTTACCGGGACTAAGTATAAACTTAATAAACATAATTCCAATGGTATTACTCTTGGCCATTGGAGTGTATTTTTTAATAAAACTTGCCGTCCAGGCGCAAAAAAGAAAACCTACTACCGGTACCGAAGGAATGATTGGCCTAACCGGCAAAGTCACCGCGGATCTTCAGCCGGAGGGATTTGTCATGGTAAGGGGGGAAATCTGGAAAGCAAAATCCGCTGATGGTAAACCAATACTCCGGGGTACACCGGTAACGGTTGTTGGGGTTAGTGGGTTAACCTTAATTGTGGATGAGGGGGAAAGAAAATTAACCTAACTTTTTCAGGAGGGATGTCAATGGACATTTTAGCTTCCTTATTAGGGGCGATGGGGCCACTTTTGGTCCTGGTATTATTTTTCCTTTTTTCGGCGGTGAAGGTTATCCGCGAGTACGAGCGGGCGGTTATTTTTCGCTTGGGTCGCGTGATTGGGGCTAAGGGTCCGGGTCTTATTATCGTTATTCCCGTCATTGATCGGGTGTGGAAAATTGACCTGCGGACTGTGGCGATGGATGTACCTCCTCAGGAAGTAATCACCCGGGACAACGTTCCCATCAAAGTCGATGCCGTGGTTTACTTTCGGGTGATGGATCCGGTAAAAGCGGTGGTAGAAGTGGAAAATTACATTTATGCTACCTCCCAGTTTTCCCAGACTACCCTTAGGTCAGTTCTGGGCCAGGCGGAGCTTGATGATGTTTTAACTAAAAGGGAAGCTATAAACCACGAGCTGCAAAAAATCATCGATGAAGCTACGGACCCCTGGGGGATTAAGGTTACTTCTGTGGAGTTAAAAGCGGTAGAGTTGCCCGAAGGCATGAAGCGGGCCATGGCCAAACAGGCGGAGGCGGAACGGGAAAGAAGGGCCAAAATTATTTCTGCCGAAGGTGAGTTTCAGGCGGCGGAAAAACTTACCGCTGCAGCAGATTTAATCGGTAAAGTTCCAACTGCTCTGCAGCTTCGCTTCTTGCAAACCTTAGTGGAAATTTCCGCCGAGAAAAATTCTACCGTCTTATTCCCCTTCCCTATTGAATTAGTTGAGCCTTTTCTGAAAAAATGACGCAAAATCCGGAAAAATAAGCAGGAAATTTGGCTTAAGATACTTTTAAGCCAGTCCTTTTTAGATGCTAATTTTTTTTCCAGCAGGAGTTTTTTGCACAATAAAATTTAAACGAATGTCCTTAGCAATGAGGTTAGGGTTTTGGGCATAACGGATGGAAATTTCATAAAGCTTTTTTAAGGAAGGTTCATACCAAATTAAAGAGGAAAAATCCATATATGTTGCCTGACCTTTTGGGGTTAACTTTAATGAATCCTTCTCCACTAAATTCCATTGGCGCAGTTCTCCCAGTAATTGCTGAACATAAGGGCTAAAAACTCCCTTACCCCGTTTTATAAAATTAAACCGGTAAAACGGTTCAAAGGGACGACCGTAAAAGTACAAGAGGTAGATTAAATTATGAAGGTCTTTTTCTCTTTTGGGTTTGACGGTAAAAAGTAAAAGTAAGATAAAAAGGTGCTTTAACGAAAGATTCAAGGCAATTTCCCCCTCTTTTTAAAAATTATATCTTTTTTTCTTTAATTACAAAACCAGCTCTTGTTAAAAAGATAAGAAAAACATATAATAAAATATGAACAAATGAACATATGAGGTGAAATAATGAAAGAAAAAGCTCCAGTATGCAAAGTAAGTTTGTTTGATGAGGAGACTGTTCAGATGATTCGTAACAATTTACCCTGCGAAGAAAAGGTTATCGAGCTTTCAGAGCTTTTTAAATCTCTGGGGGATGGGACCAGGCTTAAAATTTTACTGGCCTTAAAAGTAAAGGAATGTTGTGTCTGTGATTTAGCAGCGGCTTTATCGATGAGCCAGTCTGCTATTTCTCACCAACTTCGGGTCTTAAGAAATGTCCGTCTGGTAAAATACCGTCGGGCAGGAAAAATGGTTTATTATAGCTTAGATGACGAACATATCTTAAAAATTTTACAGGAGGGTCAAAAGCATATTGGCCATAAATAAGTGAGGCAAAGTTTATGAGAGGAGAAATTAAACGTGTCGGGACATAATCACGCTCATCATCATACTTCTAATTTGTTTTTTACAACTTTATTAAATTTTATTATAACTGTCGCTGAAATTATTGGAGGAATTTATGCCCATAGTTTATCTTTAATATCCGATGCCCTTCATAATTTTAGTGACGGTTTAGCTTTAATTATTAGCTACTTTGCCTTAAAACTTGCCCAGAAGGGAAGTGATGAAAAGCGTACTTTTGGTTACAAGCGGTCGACTATTTTAGCTGCAGTTATTAATTCTTCAGTATTAATATTCCTTTCGGGATTTCTTTTACGGGAGGCCTATTTTAAATTCATAAATCCGGAGCCGGTTACAGGAAGGATAATGATTATAGTTGCCATGGTGGGCTTAGTAGCTAATACCTTAGGAGCCTTTTTACTGCACCATAGTTCAGAAAAAGACATGAACATTAAATCCGCTTATCTCCATTTATTTAGTGATGCCATGTCCTCGGCGGCAGTAGTTGTTGGGGGCGTAGTTATTTATTATTTTAGTCTTTATTGGATAGATCCCCTGTTAACGGTTATTATCAGTATTTATGTTTTAAAAGAAAGTTTTGAAATATTAAAGAAAGCAACCAATATTTTAATGCAGGGTGTACCGGAAGATATCGATATCCTGGAGATTGTCCAAGAACTTAAAAAAATTGAAGGGATACGGGATGTCCACCATGTTCATCTTTGGGGATTAAATGAAAACCATTTATTTTTTGAAGCTCATGTTAATCTTCAAGAGGATGTCCTTTTAAGTCAAACTAATTCTATTTATCAGCGCATTGAACATATCTTAAGAGAGCGTTTTGGTATCAATCACCTGACAATTCAATTTGAATATAACTGCTGTCCCGAAACCGATATCATTAAAAAGGAATAATTAGTTGTTTTCCCAGTATTTCAACAGATTATAAGGGTTTATGGCCTGCATTCCAGGAGCATAAAGGCCATAATGCAGGTGATCGGGGGTAAAATCGGCGTTACCGGTATGTCCCACATAACCGATAACCTCACCTTTTTTTATTTTCCGCCCGGGTTTAATTTCCGGGCGGATTCCTTTTAAATGGGCATAGTAGTGGTAAAGGCCGCTTTGATCTTTTATTAATACCCGGTTACCCCCAAGAGGAAGCCATCCGGTTTTTTCAACGGTACCGGAAAGAGTAGCGCGGACTTCAGTCCCTTCTGGAGCAAAGATATCTATCCCGAGGTGAATCCTGCCTCCTTCCCGAGGGGCCTGCCAGTTGGCGGAAATTAAATATTCCTTTCCTGCCACCGGAAATACTCCGTCGGCAAGCTTTTGCAGGGTAGCTTTATTAAGTTTTTCCCAGGGAGTGTCCATAATTTGTTTTAATTCAAGGTATTGTTCGTAGTTTTTATAGGAAACAACAATTTTAAGTAAGACGATACTAAGTAAAACTACCCCAAGGGCAATGGTAATTTTTTTTAAGTATTCCATGTATCACCCTCCTTTCCTAAAAATTTATAGTCTTTGGTGAATGAAAATATTCGTGACTCGACAAATCGGTTAAAAAAACATAAAATAAAAGAAAAAGCAGGGGGTGAAATGATGATTAAGGTTACCTGGGAAGGAAAAATGAAGTTTCGTGGGATAGGTCCTTCCAATCATGAAGTATTCATGGATACCGATGCCGCCGGTGGTGAGGATACGGCAGCCCGTCCTGCAGAAATGATGATGATGTCTTTAGGTGGCTGTACCGGGATGGACGTAGTCGCAATTTTAAATAAAATGCAAGTGACGGGTTATGAGTTTTGGCTCGAAATTGAACCGACCTGGGCGGAGGAACATCCCAGGATTTTAAAACATGTAAAAATGACCTACTGTTTTAAAGGCGAAAACTTACCCAAAGATAGAATCGAGAGGGCAGTATTTTTATCCCAGACCAAATACTGCCGGGTAAGTAACACTTTAATTAAAGCAGCCCCAATGGAAGTATATATTAATTTAAACGGCGATACTTGGCAATTAAAAACCGAATAGAAAAGAGGGCGAGTTTTCGCCCTCTTTAACTACTTTTAGCAATATCTTTTGGTTTAACAAACTTGGCAATAAAGATACTTACTTCATAGAGGATTAAAAGGGGTGCGGCCATTAAGAGCTGACTAATGACATCGGGGCCTGGGGTTAGTGCAGCGGCTAAGATAAATATCACCAGTAAGGCGTATTTCCGGTTTTTTACTAAGAATTCATGGGAGATAAAATTTAGCTTAGCTAGGATATAAACAATTACCGGCAGCTCGAAGACCAGGCCAAAGGGTATTAGAAAATTTAAAGCAAAAGAAATATATTTACCAATAGTGATCATTGGACTCATAACATCGCCGCCAAACTGTAATAAAAATCTGGTGGCAATTTGAAATACAGTAAAGAAGGCAAAGAGGATACCAGCGACGAATAATAATATTATTATTGGAATCATCCTCAAGATAAATTTTCGTTCCTCGGGTTTTAGCCCTGGAGCAATAAAGGTCCACAGTTGCCATAAGATTATGGGTGATGAAGCTATAGCACCCAGTAAAATTGCAATTTTAATTTTAGTCATAAATGCTTCGGTTACATTTATAAAAACTAATTTCATTTTAAGAGCAGTAACCGGCTGAAGGAGGATGGTTAGAAAATAGTCGACATAATTATAAGCAATTATTGAGCCAATAACTATGGCAATAACGCTAATAATAATTACTTTCCGTAAAGCTTCCAGGTGTTCAAACAACGTCATCGGTTTATCTTCCATTAGGATACCTCCACCTGCTGTAAAAACTTTAGAACCTCTTCGGCATGACTTTCTACCTACCGGGGAAATCTTTGAAGCTTAAATTTTTCCCCGCGGTAGAAGGCAGGGAAAAATCTGGAGCTAAATCGCCAGTTTTAACCATTATAAACGCCTCCCTAGGTTAAGTCATTATCAATTATATAAAAAATTTATTTTCTTAAAAAGGGGAGATGGGGGATGAATTTAAAAGTTTTTGATTTTAGTGGAAAAAGTTTAAGAATTTTGCCCTGGGGGTATTTTGATGGAGATCAAATAAAACCTGGTGTTATTACTATAAGCGGCGGAATCATTTCGAAGATTGAAAAAGAAGGGGATGCGGAATTAAAAATTCCTTATTACTTGTATCCTGTATTAGCCGATGTCCACCTCCACTTAAACTTAATGGAACAAAATGGACCTACTCTTCCTGAAATCATGGCAAAACTAACCAGCCATGGCATAATGGGTTTTCGCGAGTGCGGGGATAAGAGCGAATTCTGGAAAACTGCAAAAAACCAATGTTCTTACTTAAAAGGAATATTTTCGGGAAACGGACTTTATAAAGAAGGTTATTATGGAAGAATTGCGGGAATCCCTGTAAAAGATAAAAAGGATGCTATCAAAAAAATTTTGCATCTCCACGAAGACGGAGCGCAGTTTATAAAAGTATTTGTTACTGGCTTGGTGAGTTTAAAGGAAAGGGGGAAAGTTGGACCTGCCGGATTTTGCCTTGAAGAGTTAAAAGAAATAGTCAATATTGCCCATAAACTGGGGCTAATGGTTTCTGCCCATGCCAATGGCCCGGAGGGGATTTCGCTTTGCCTTGAAGCCGGGGTAGATACCATAGAACATGGCTACTACATAACTGAAGAGCTTCTTTTAAAAATGCGGAATGCGGGTACATGGTGGATTCCCACCGTTGCGGCCATTCGTAACCAGATTTACCGCGAAGAACTGAGCCCAAAAGAGAGAGAAACGGCTTTTTATGTGTATAAGGAGCAGCTTTTAAAAGTTAAAAAAGCCTTTGAACTTGGGGTAAAACTTGGTATGGGGACCGACAGCGGAACTACCTTTTTAAGTTTTGGAGAAGCACTCTGGGAAGAGATGGACCTTTATTTAAAAGCCGGTATACCGCCCCAGGAAGTAATAAAAATTGCTGCAGAAAATAATTTTAAACTTCTTCAGGAGAAGGGTTTTGGATCTGTAAAACCTGGAAATTTTGCAAAATTTATTGGACTTAAATTTCCCTATGAGGGTGAAGTATAATATTATCATGGAAAATTATTTGAACAGGGAGGCATTTCTATGGGTAATTTTGGTTTTCAGGAACTGCTGGTAGTATTAATTATCACTCTTATTATTTTTGGACCTTCCAAACTTCCAGAACTTGGTCGGGCTTTAGGAAGAGGAATCCGGGAGTTTAAAAAGGCTACTACCGAAATTGAAGAAAGTATAAGCAAGGAAATAAGGGAAACCGAAAGCAAAAAGTAAAGTTAAAAGCAAAGCTTGGGCTAATTATTTAAAACCGAGGTGTTTGTTTTGCAAAAACTCTTCCGTAACCTTTGCCCGCGGAATTGTTTTTCGACCTGCAGTATCTTAAGTTACGTGGAAAAGGGAAAACTCGTGCGGGTAAGTGGCGATCCAGCTCACGGCTTTACACGGGGAAAACTTTGTGCCAAGGGTTATGCCTACGTGGAAAGGGTTTATAGTCCTAAGCGCATCCTTTATCCTCTCCGGCAATTTCCTAGAGGTTCAGGGAACTGGCGCCGGATCAGCTGGGATGAAGCTCTGCAAATTATTGCCAGTAAAATGCTGGAATTAAAGGGACGTTACGACAGTTTTTTGCCGGTTTGTTTATGTAAGCATTACGGAAATATGGGGCTTTTGCATTATGCCCCGGAGGCTTTGTTTGATGGTTTAGGTTCTATTACAGTAACCGAGGGCAGTGCTTGCTGGTCTGCGGGTCTAGATGCCTATCTTTACTGTACTGGGACAGTAGAAAAATCTGACCCAGAGGATATGGTAAACAGTAAAGTGATTATTCTGTGGGGCGTCAATCCCGCCTGGACCGCAGTCCACCAGATGTATTTTATCGACCAGGCTAGAAACCGGGGAGCTCAGGTAGTGGTTATCGATCCAATTTTTACGGCAACCGCAATACAAGCAGATCTTTATCTTCAGCCTAAGGCTGGTAGCGATGGTGCCCTGGCTTTGGGAATTGCCAAATACATTGTGGATAATGCTTTATATGATGAAAAATTTTTGGTTCATCATGTTTATGGTTATAAAGCATTTTTTGAATATTTAAAAACTATTAGTTACGATTGGGTCGAAGATAGAACCGCTTTGCCGAAAGAGGCAATTTGGGAAGTTGCCGAACTATACGCTAAAAACTCTCCGGCTGCCCTTTGGACTGGATTTGGATTACAACGGCATACTAATGGAGGGCAGAATATCAGAGCCATAATAACCCTGGCGGCACTTACCGGAAACTTGGGCAAATCTGGAGCTGGCGTGTACTATGCTTCAATGAAACATTGGGAATTGTTTTCTTTTTATACGAGGGATTATATTTCCTCTAAAAATCCTGTTTTGCATAGGAAAGTTAATATCAATACCTTGGGGAAAGAGTTAGAAAAAATTGCTAATCCACCGGTGAAAATGCTGTGGCTGACGCAGAGAAACTTATTTCAAGATGCGGAGACCGCAAGTCTTAAAAGTGCCCTGGAAGATCTTGAATTAATAGTACAAGTGGACCAATTTATGAATCAAAGTTCCCGTTATGCCGATATTTTTTGCCGGCAACCACTCAATTTGAAGAATGGGATGTTGTACCAAGCTATTGGCATCACTGGGTAGGGATTAATGAGCCGGCTATAGCTCCCCTTGGGGAATGCAAGTCAGACTTAGAGATTGCCTGGGAATTATCCCGAAAACTTAATGAATTGTCACCTGGCGTATGTGGTTTCCCCACCGAGGGCAAGGAAGAGGAGTGGTTGGCAAACGAATTTAACCAGGAACTTTACTCTCGCCTGGAGATCAAAGATTATAGAGAATTATTAAATGGCCCCAGGAAGCTTAAATGGCCGGAGGTGGCTTTTGCAGATCTAAAGTTTAAAACTCCCTCCGGAAAATTTGAAATAGCTTCTGCTACCGCTTCCCGGGAGGGATTCCCTTTACTACCAACTTATACCGAACAAACTCCAGCTCCCCAGGCCTATCCCTTTAGATTAATTACTCCGCACTATCCGGTGGGTAACAACTCGCAGTTTTTAAATTTACCATGGCTCACCTGGGGGATTAAGGAACCTTGTCTTAGAATTAACCCAAAAACAGCTAAAAGGTTTGGCTTAAATAATGGTGATTATGTCAGGGTTTATAACCAGCAGGGTGAAATTTTACTTCCGGTAAAACTTACTGTCGCGGTTAGTGAAGATACGCTTGTATGTTTTCAGGGATGGCAGGGTAGCGGAGAGAATAACCTAAACGACCTGATCAACGGTAGTCCTACTGATATGGGAAGAAAAGTAACGGGACGCCCGGCTCTTGCTTTTCATGATACATTTGTTAACCTGTGTCCCGCAAAAGGAGGCGCGAAATGCGACAAGTAGGTTTTCTGGTGGATGTGAGCAGGTGTCTTGGTTGCCGGGCCTGCGAGGTGGCGTGCAAAAATTATTTTGGGCTTGGGGAGACGCAGCGTTTTCGTCGCGTGGAAGAAGTGGAATGGAAGAGGGAAAAGGAAAGAGGTTTTTTTTATCTTTCCTTAGCTTGTAATCACTGCGAAAGCCCGGAGTGTTTTCGAGTTTGCCCTAATCACACCTTTAGGAAACGCCGCGATGGTATTGTAGTCCATGATCCCGATTTGTGCGATGGCTGTTGTACCTGTATAAAGGCATGTCCTTATGGTGCTCCCCAGTTTGATGTGGAAACGGGCAAGGTAGATAAATGTGATTTTTGCGTAAGTCGCTTAGATCAGGGACTGCGACCGGTTTGTATCGATGCTTGTACCAACGGTGCCTTGAAGATGGCTTTTTTGGATGAAATGGATGAGACAAAGTTTTTAAAGTCATTGCCTTCTTTGCCTGATATCAAATTGACCCGTCCGTCGATTCGCTTTTTCCCCCCAGCATTTCATAGGAAGGGGTTATGTAAGTCAAAATTGTAGCCTTTGATAATTTTGTAAGTTATTTTTTGTCGATTTCTCTAAAGTGAGGTGAGCTTATTGGCTGAAAATACATTAATGTCTAAGCTTTTAGGAGTTCTAACCGGGGGAGGGGGTTTACCTTCTTTAGCTAAAATTTTGGTGGATTTTTTGGGCAATCCGGTAATTATAACTGATCCTTTTGGCAAAATCCTTGTGTATCAGGATACGGGGCGGAAGGAAACTTTTCTCTGGAATGATTTTTTACCTGTAACAATAAAGCAACAGGCAACAAAACCGTTGGAGTCCCAAATTGAAAGGGGCATAATCGCAACATCCGAAGGAAAAGCAGTTCCCTATGCTTCTTATCCTTTGATTTGGACCGAGCTGGAAGGCTTTATCTTTCTCCTTCTAACCGAAAATCCCTGGTCGAATGAAATGGCAAAGAGCCTTAAACAAAGTGCTCAGATTTTTTTAATAGCATTAAAACAGGAACGAGAGATCCAAAAAATTCATTTAAAATATCGCGATGAATTTCTTCACGATTTGTTATATAACAATTTTGAAAACAAAGAAGTTTTGATCCAACGGGGAAAAACTTTAGGGCTGGATTTCTCCTCTCCTCATGTTTTGGCAGTGGTCGGGCTTGATGAGGAAGAGTTGGCGGAAGCGGAAAAAACCCTTGAGCACCTCAAAATTTTGTTGCAATCATCCTTAAAAATGTACTGGCCTAATCCTGTAGTTACCAGGCGCGGAACGTATCTGGTTATTTTTTTGCCTTTGGAAAGAAAAGTAACTTTTTTAGAACTTAAACGAGAAATTGATTCTTTAATTCGGCAAGTTAAAAAATATGTTTATGGTAGACTAGAAAAATCTTTTTCCGTGGGCATTGGGCACCTCTATCCTACGGCCGATGAACTGTTTCGCAGTTATCAGGAGGCCAAAACGGCATTAGAGCTGGGAAGATTTTTCAATAAGATTGATGATGTAACTTATTTTGATGAACTGGGGGTATTTAGTTTACTTTATAAAATGGGAGAATGGGAGCTGAAAAAGTTTTGTTACAGTTTGCTGGAACCGATTATGGATTACGACCGGAAAAATGAAGGGCAGCTCCTTGAAACCCTGAAAACTTATTTTCAATGCAATGCTGATATTAACACTACTGCCGAGAAACTTTTTGTTCATGTGAATACCTTACGATACAGGTTAAAAAAAGTTGAGGAATTATTGGGGATGGATTTAAACCTTTTGGATGTTCAATTAAACTTATTTGTAGCGCTTAGGATTTTAAGTCAAAAAGGTTGGAGCTAAAGACCGGTACTTATTGTTTAAAGCAATAAAGTACCGGTCTTTTATTTTAGAAGAACGTACAAAGGTAAAATTTTTGTAGCAACGAATCACTAAATTAAAAAGTTAAAAGTTTCGAGGCGTTAAGCCTCGCTTGTGATTGAAAGTGGTTGCCTGCTTATTTCGAGAAAGATGGCTCTTTCACAAGCTGCCGACTTGGAGGTGATGGGTTTTTCCGGAAAACTTAGTTCTCGAACACTATTTTGCCAGTGTGTCGAAAAGCCACTTTAGCAGATAAGGAGGTAGATATAGGTGGCAGGTAAAAAATTTCTTTTGGCGTCTTTGGCATTATCCTTTCTTTTAGCTTTATCGGTTTGGGGTTGTGAAACGGTAACTTCTCCAGAAAAGACTCGTATAGAAAGTGGGGTTATAGCTAAGCAGTATCGTGGCGTTCTCAATCCCAAGATTCCCCAAAAACCAAAGCTTTCCGAAAAATTCAAAAAAATGATAGGGGAAACCGATGGTAAGAATGGAAAAGGGCAAAATTCAGCCGGCCAAAGTGGAGGTAAAAATGAAGCAAAACCGCAAATCTAATGACCTTTCAGCTATCGAATGCCGGTACCGGTTTTATGCGGTTATCAGAAGTTATTATTTTGGCCACCTGTGGGATGATGGCCAGAGGTGGCTGGAAGCGGTGGAGATATTGTCCGGCCTGGAAGAATTCACTCAAAACGAGGATTACCTTTCAGGGCTATTCCTGCTCCAAGCTTATGACAGCAGCGCTGTTTACGAGTTTAACAGGTTATTTGTTGGCCCTGGCAAATTAGTGGCTCCGCCTTATGAGAGCGCCTACCTTAACTCCGAAGGCTTGCTGATGCAGAAGGAAACCCTAGAAGTCAGGGAGTTTTACCGGAGTATGGGCCTGGAGGTTCAGAACAAAAACTGTGAACCCGATGACTTTATCGGTTTTGAAGCAGAGTTTGCCTGCTACCTGCTGCACCAAGCGGCGAAATTTTTGGCCCAAAAGGATTTGAGTAACTTCAATCTACATTTAACTGCTTACCGGAATTTCTTTGTTAACCATTTATCCAAGTGGCTTCCTGCCCATTGCCGGGATATCCTGGCCAACAGCCAAAACGATGCCTGCAGGGGAATGGCCCTCGTGTTGGCCGGGTTTTTGGATGTGGAGGCAAAAAACCAATAAGGAGGGAGAAAATGGAGAAAAAATTCACCTTTACGAGGCGTTCCTTTATTAAAGGTGCTCTAGTTGCAGGGGTGGCTGGTTCCCTTTTGGACTTTAAGCTGATGGGTTTGAATAAGGCTACTGCTGAAGATGCCGAAAAAGTAGAAACTTTTTTGAATGCCTGCCCGCGGAATTGTTATGATACTTGTTCGATCATATCAACCGTTAAGGATGGGGTGTTGGTGAAAGTTGAAGGCAATCCCAATAACACTTTTACCCGGGGAAGGCTTTGCGCCAAGGGTTATAGCTACACGAGAATGGTGTACAGCCCCGACCGGATCAAATACCCCATGCGGCAAAAAGGTCGTGGTTCGGGCAAGTGGGAACGCATCAGTTGGGATGAAGCCTTTACGGAAATAGCAAAGACTATCCTTCGGATTAAAAAGGAATACGGATCGACCCTGCCGATTTGTTTAAACAAATACTCGGGAAACTTTGACATCCTGCATTACGGGATAGAGGGTTTGATGTCCAGCATTGGTTATACTACCAGGGCACTCGGTACACCATGCTGGCCGGCAGGTATCGATGCCCAGACCTTCGACTTTGGGACAATTTATAACAATGACCCGGAAGACCTGGTGAATTCCAAGTACCTTATTTTGTGGGGTGTTAACCCGGCCTGGTGCTCGGTACATTCCATGTATTTTGTGGAAGAAGCCCAAAGACGCGGCTGTAAAATCGTGGTTATTGATCCGCTGCTTACCCAGACGGCCAGCAAGGCTGATTTATATATTCAGATTAAACCCAGTACGGATGGAGCTTTGGCCTTGGGGATGGCCAGATATATTCTTGATAACGGATTGTATGACGAAGAGTGGCTGGCAAAAAATGCTATAGGATATCAGGAGTTTTTCACTTATCTAAAAACGGACATTACTCTCGACTGGGCTTCCGAAAAAACTGGAGTACCCCGTCAGGTCATCGAAACCCTGGCCCATGAGTACGCAACTACCAAACCGGCCAACATCTGGATTGGATACGGTATGCAACGCCATACTAACGGTGGGCAAAACGTTCGGGCTATC
The DNA here is from genome assembly GCF_001950255.1 of Carboxydothermus pertinax. Lineage (NCBI taxonomy): Bacteria > Bacillati > Bacillota > Clostridia > Thermoanaerobacterales > Thermoanaerobacteraceae > Carboxydothermus > Carboxydothermus pertinax. Next base: position 7,289 of record NZ_BDJK01000018.1, on the reverse strand, counting down.
GATGCCCTGGCAGCTATGACCGGAAACATTGGTAAATCCGGTGGCGGGGCGCAATATGCCCAATTGGAGACCTGGGGTTTTAACTACCATGCTATGCTACAAAAACCTCCTGCGGACAGCAGCGGCGACGGCGACCGGTATATCAATATCAACAATTTTGGTGCCGAGGTCCTGGCGGCTAAGAACCCGCCAATCAAAATGCTGTGGATTGCCTGCCGAAACCCTTTAACCCAGGACCCGGAAACATCGGTGGTGAAAAAAGCCTTTGAAGCTATGGACCTGGTGGTTACCTGCGACCTTTTCATGACACCAACGGTGGCAATGTCCGACATAGTTCTTCCCGTAACCACTCCCTTTGAAGCTCCCGGCGTGAATGTCAGCTATTGGCACTACTGGCTGGCGTTAAATCAGCAGGCAATAAAGCCTATGTATGAAGCCAAGCATGATTTGCACATTGCCATGGGGCTTTCCCAAAAGCTAAATGAGCTGGAGCCGGGTTCTTGCACTTTTCCCACAGCAGGTGACCTGGAGGAATGGGTTGGCAAGGAATTTAACTCCAAGTTATATGGCCAGTTTGGGATCAGCGACTGGAAAGAGCTCAAGAAAGGTCCCGTCAAAGCAAAGCAGGGACTTATTGCTTGGCAGGACGGCAAATTCAGAACTCCTTCCGGCAAGTACGAATTCTGGTCCGAGGAAGCAAAGAAGTACGGGCATCATCCCCTGCCGGTTTACGTTGAGGAATTACAGCCACCGGATAAGTACCCTATACGGTGTATTTCTTCGCACTGGAAGCTGGGCCTTCACAGCCAGTTCCAAAACCTTGACTGGATGGCTGCCATCAACGATGAACCGGTATTGGAGATCCATCCTGCCTTAGCAGCAAAATATGGTATTAAGGATAAAGATTACGTAAAAGTGTATAACGATCTTGGATATGTCATTTTGCCGGCTAAAATAACCGAAACCGTACCCCCTGATACCGTAGCAGTATATGAGGCCTGGTATAAAGATAAAAACTATAATATCAATTATACGCTTAAGGCCGTTCCATCCGACATGGGTCGAAAAGCCACCGGTATGCCGGGACTGGCGTTTCATGACAATTTTGTAAACCTGGAGAAGGTGTAAAGGGGGGAGACTGAAATGGCTAAAAAGTTAGGTTTTCTGGTGAATTCGGAGCGCTGCATAGGTTGTCACGCTTGCGAAATGGCTTGTAAAAATGAATACCAGTTGGATCCGTCTATTCGTTGGCGCAAGGTTTATCCTCTTAAAGAGGAAGGCTTTCCCCTACCCGAAAGGAATTTCATGTCTTTGGCCTGTAATCATTGTGAACAACCGGAGTGTGTCAGGGTTTGCCCGGTGAAAGCCTATACCAAGCGTGAGGATGGCATAGTTATTCAGAACCATGACCGTTGCATTGGCTGTAAAATGTGTATCATGGCCTGTCCTTATGGCGTGCCCCAATTTAATGAGCGGTATAAAAAAGTGGAAAAATGTCACATGTGCGCTCAGAGGCAGGACCGAGGGGAGAAACCGGTCTGTGTGGCCAGCTGCCCGATGGAAGCCCTCAGCGTTATTGATTTAAACTCATTTAATGAATACGGGACGGTAAAGAGTTTGCCCGGATTTCCCGACCCTTCAATTACCAAACCTACTACCCGGTTTGTGAACCCGAAAATGGGAGTTCAAATAAGGAGGGACAGGTAATGGAGTACCCGTTAGTGTTTTTTACCGTTTTATCGCAGTTGGCGGCCGGTGCCCTGGTCACCCTTTGGTTACTGGATGCTTTTTCGGAAAAGATCGAAATTGCCTCAGGCCGGCTGGCTGCCAAGACCATTGTTGGGGTTACGGCCTTAAGCCTGCTGGTGTCCCTATTTCACCTTGGCCACCCGTTTAACGCCTACCGGGCGTTAACGAATATTGGTAGCTCCTGGTTGAGCCGGGAAGTTGTGTTATTTTCCTTATTTTTACTGGCTTCTGTAGTATACTGTTTATTATGGAAGGATTCCGAAAAGAGTCTGCGGAAAATAACCGGCGGGATTACAGCGTTAATTGCCGTCCTGGCGGTAGTGTCTTCTGCAATGATCTATGTCTTACCGGCTCGTCCCGCCTGGAATAATGTCAGCCCCATTGTTTTCTTTTTGCTTACGGCTGCCTTGCTTGGACCGTTGTATATCGGTACTTTGTTCCAATTCCGGGGAGAGGATAATCCAATACCGCTAAATTTTACCGGAATGGTTTTAGCCTTAAGCCTGGTTGTTTTTATGGTGTATGTGTCCGTGCTGCTATCCGGGCAGGGTGCCGGTTATCAAAACGGGTTAAACATTATTCAGAGCGGGGCTTTCTGGTTCAGGACGGTTTTGGGCTGGCTTATACCTTTAGCCCTGGTGTCTCTGCTGGTAGTAAAAAAAGGTTTTTCCGAAAAGAATATGGTAGCCTATCTTTTCCTTTTAACCCTGGTGGGCGAAATTATCGGACGGGAACTGTTCTACAGTTCCGTGGTAGCTTTGAAGGTAGGGATGTTTTAAAAATTTATTCCTGCTAGGGCTAAAATACTAAAGAAAAAATCCAAAATGATAAAAAATAAGCAAACAGGTGAATCCTCTTGTGGTAAAATAAAATTAACCAGTAAATTTACCGAACGGGGGATTCACCTGTTAGCGTAATTAATCTCAAAATTTAGTATTTTTGCTTTGATTAGCGGTTAGCTACTGTTTGGTAAAAAAACTGAATCAAAGAGGGGGCTTATGTTTAACAATATTGGTTTTCCGGAGATAGCGGTAATCCTGGTTATTGCCTTGGTCATTTTTGGACCTTCCAAACTTCCAGAACTTGGCCGGGCTTTAGGAAGAGGAATCCGGGAGTTTAAAAAGGCTACTACCGAAATTGAAGAAAGCATAACAAAAGAGGTAAATGCGGTTAAAGAAAATAATTTCAAGGAGGGTTAAATGCAAAATTTAACTGTTGCCATTTTGGCCGGCGGCAAAAGTTCGCGCATGGGGCGAAACAAAGCTTTGCTTCCCCTTGAGTCAAAAACTATAATTGAACATTTAATAACTAATTTCCAACCAATTGCCTCTGAGCTTTTTATTGTTGCCAACACCAGCGAGTATGATTTTCTTGGGCTTCCGGTGTATAACGATCGTTATCCGGCCCAGGGGCCACTGGCAGGGATTGAAACGGCCTTAAGGGTTGCCACTAATGAAAAGGTTTTTATTACTGCCTGTGATTTACCATTGTTGCCGGCTGGTATTCCTGGTCATTTAGCAGTAAATACCGGGGATTTTGATGTAACAGTTCTGGCGTTTAAAGGCAAAATTGAGCCTCTAATTGGTATTTACCGGAAAAGTATTTATCCTGTGGTGGACCAACATTTAGCTCTTAAGAAAAATAAAATTATTGAGTTTTACCCGCAAGTTAAAGTTAAGGTTATTAATTTTGAAGACCTTCCCGCAAACTTACAGAAGGAAGAATATCTTTTAAATGTTAATACCCCGGCGGATTATGAAAAACTGTTAAAAATTTTTATTTCAAAGGAGTAGTAACATGGAAACCAACGTAGCTTTGGAAAAAGCTTTAAATATGCTTTTGGCATATGTCCCCAAACCCGACATTGAGACCGTGGAAATTTTAAAGAGCCAGAACCGGGTACTGGCGGAGGATGTTTTTGCTGATATAATGGTGCCACCTTTTTCCCGTTCTCCTTTGGATGGCTTTGCTTTTAGGAGTTCTGATACTCCCCGGGAAAAAGGCCAAAAGGTGATGTTTAAAATTGTCGATTACCTTCCAGCGGGAGTGCCGGCTACAAGGCCGGTAAACTCCGGTGAAGCGGTTAAGCTTATGACCGGGGCTATGATTCCCGAAGGTGCCGATGCGGTAGTTAAATTTGAAGATGTGGTGGAAGAAAACGGTTATGTAGTAATTGACTTTCCCGTAAAACCTGGAGCTAATATTGTCAAAAAGGGAGAAGATTTTTTACCCGGGGATGTTATAATTGAAAAAGACCGGGTAATTAATGCTAATACCATTTCTCTTTTGGCGTTGGCTGGGAAAAAGAAGGTAGCGGTTTATAAAATACCTAAAGTTTACATTATTTGCACGGGCAGTGAACTGGTGGATATTGAACAGATTCCCGGTCCGGGGAAAATTCGCAATACCAATTTATACAGCATCGGGGCATTGGTGGCAAGATCCGGAGGAGAGCCTGTTTTAGGTCAGATTGTAAACGATGATTTAAATTTAATTGCGCAAGAAATAAAACGGGGGCTGGAAATGGCCGATTTGGTGCTGACCACCGGGGGAGCATCGGTGGGGGAATATGATTTAATAATTAAAGCTTTAGAAAGTATCGGTGCCGAAATTTTATTCTGGAAAACCGATTTTAAACCCGGTACACCGGTGATTGGAGCTGTGGCTAACGGGAAAATAGTTATTGGTTTATCGGGAAATCCCCAGGCAGCCATGACTTCTTTCGAGCTAATTGCTTACCCCGTGATCAGAAAATTAACCGGTCGGCAAAATATTTACCATGCCCGGGTGAAGGCATTTTTGGATCACCCCTTTGATAAAACCCGGGGACAACGGCGTTTTGCCCGGGGCTATTGTTACTTAAAAGAAGGAGAGTTTCGGGTAAAAATCTTACCCTGGCTTTCCCCCGGCTCGTTAAAAGGGGTTTTAAACTCCAATGCTCTGGTGGAAATTCCCAAAAATTGTCCGCCCTTAAAAACCAATGATCCGGTTAATATTGTTTTAATTGAAGGAGGAAGCTTAAGTGCCTTCGATACTCCAGATAGTGGGCTATTCTAATTCCGGCAAAACTACCGTAGCAGAAAAATTAGTGCAGCTCTTTACCGGGCATGGGTTTAAAGTAGGGGTTGTAAAACACGATGTTCACGGCTTTGAAGTGGACCAACCGGGAAAGGATACTTATCGTTACCGGCAGGCGGGCGGAGTGAAGGTTGGAATTCTTGGACCTGGCAAGGCAGCGTTTATGGTGGAAAGGGAAGTACTACTCGAAGAAGTTTTTGAATTTTACCGGGATATGGACCTTATCCTGGTGGAAGGCTTTAAAAACCGGCCATTTCCCCGGATAGAGGTAATTAGAAGTGAAATTTACCAGGAACCTTTTTCTCCACCGGAACTTCTGGTGGCGGTGGTTAGTGATTTAAATTTAGAGGTAGACTGTCCGGTATTTGGTTTTGGGGAGATCGATAACTTGTTCCATTTTTTGCTTAAATACTTTGAAATGGGCGGGAGAGTATGAGCGATTTTTTTGAGGCTTTTACCGGGAAGGCGGAAATCGCGCCTTCCTTTTGTTTAGAACATCGCTATTTACCCTTTAAATGCGGAAAATGCGTTACAGTATGTCCTACCAAGGCTATTTTTAAAGACGGGGAGAAAATCGCCATAAATAAAGAAGACTGCGTAAACTGCGGGTTTTGTAAAGCTGTATGTCCCACCGGGGCGATTAATTTAAGTGGGGTAACCCCGTTAAAAGAAGTTGCCGAAATTCAGGAAGAAGGCCATATTGGTTGTACTTTAAACCCCGCTAATTCCAGCAAAATTAATCTTCCCTGTTACGGCTTTTTAGATACCGGGGAAATAGCAATTCTTGCGGCGTCAGGAAAGAAATTGAATTTTTACTTAGAAAGCTGCAATGGTTGCCGTTATTCTCAAGGTAAGGAACTTTTCCTGCAACACCTAAAGACTGCTGAGGAACGTTTGGGAAATTTGTCAGCTTTTATCCTGCACCAAAAGGGTCAACCGCCTAAAGAATTTTCCCGACGGGAGTTTTTTAGCTTTTTAACGGGGAAGTTAAGAAATACCGCAGCAAGTTTTCTTTTAAAAGAAAAAGACGACCCCAACGATATTTTTGCCAAACGCGTGTCGTTAAAACACCGCTATTTTTTAAAAGCACTGGAACTTTATCAGGGGCAAATTTCCGGGGAAAATGCATTAGGGGAAAACTTGAAAGCGCTGGGCGATTGCAATGGTTGTGGGGTATGTGAACGGCTTTGTCCAACCGGGGCATTATCTATCAAAGAGGGTCAACTGCTATTTAATCCTGCTTTTTGTCTAAATTGCGGTCTTTGCCTTGAGGCTTGTCCTAAAAAAATCTTAAAAAACGATGGTAAAATTACTGTGAATGATGTATATTTAAAGAAGGAAAAAGTTTTGGCAAAAATCTTAGTAAAAACTTGTCAAAAATGTGGTAAAACCTTTACTCCAATAAATGCTGAAGATTTATGCCTTAATTGTTACATCACCCAGGGATTAAAAAGGGATAATTTATTTGAAGGAGGCTAAATTATGTTTGGCGGTTTTGGCTGGCAAGAACTTTTGGTAGTTTTGTTAATTGCTCTTATTATCTTTGGTCCGTCTAAACTTCCCGAACTTGGTAAAGCCTTTGGCCAGACGGTTAAGGAGTTCCGTAAGGGAGCCAAAGAAATACAAGATGAAATTGCTTTAGAGGACAAAAAAGAAGAAAAAGCAGAAGCATAATAAAGTTTAAAAAGTCTGCTTTTAAAGGTTCTTTCCAACTTCCAACCTCCAAATTCATACCTCCAAAATGGGTGCCTATAAGGCTTAAAAGGGAAGTCCGAGCCTGAATTTCGGGTAACGGCGCGGTCCCGCCACTGTAAACAGGGAGCTTTTCTTTTTAACCACTATCCTAACGGGATGGGAAGGGAAGAAAAGCGATGAGCTGTAGCCAGGAGACCTGCCCTGAGGGAAAGCTTTTATTCCTTGCGCGGACAGGGAAGAAGCGGTGTATTTGCATTAAAGCCCTTCTCTTGTTCGGAGAAGGGTTTTTCTATTTGGTTTATTTATTTTTATATACCCTATCTTTTTTCTAAACCATATAAGCCCATTATACCCCGGTTCTGCCGGGGAATTTTTTTGAAAAAGGTCCATGTAAGAACCGTCCGAGAGGACTGAAAAAGTAACATTTTTTAGGTGCAAATTGGCTTTTTATAGCTGTAAAATCTTCCTTTAAACAAATATTTATGTAGTAACACAAAAATAAAATGATTTAAAGAGGATAGTATACTTGCTATCCTCTTTAAATTTACTGCAATTGCTGTTAATTTAGCTTGTTTGGACATGCTTAATAGACCATACCCTTGGGCACGGTCTAGACCATGAAATCTTTTCATTTCAGCATTTTTCCATTCTTGGCATGCACGTTGTTTATAATTATGGGAATGTAAATAGTTTTGTGTAAATGGTTTTTACCTAACTAAAATGGCAATACTTTAAATAGCTTTACCTGCCAGGAGGATAGGGCAATG
>NZ_BDJK01000017.1 GCF_001950255.1 Carboxydothermus pertinax | reverse complement strand
AACCGGTAAGACCGTATCTCCCAGCTTATATATAGCGGTAGGGATATCGGGAGCCATTCAGCACTTAGCCGGGATGGGCAGCTCCAAGGTCATAGTAGCCATCAACAAAGACCCGGAAGCCAATATCTTTAAAGTTGCCGACTACGGCATTGTCGGGGATTTATTTGAAATAGTTCCCCTTTTAACCGAAGAATTTAAAAAGCTTTTAAAATCCTAAAGGAAGGCATTAAGCCTTCCTTCTCTAATAAATTTTATTAGAAGAATTTTCAAACAATGGGGAGGGATTAGGGTGAACGGAGTTCCACAACGGGAGCTTTACTGGAATATCAACCATACCGCTAAATTTCTAATGTATCCGTTGTTTTTAATAGCTCTAGCAATTTTTGCCTATGGAATGTATCAGCGTTATCAATACTGGAAAATAGGGCAAAAAACCAGTGTTAAGTGGGACTTTGCTAGATTTTTAAAAGAGACCTTTTTGCAGAGAAGAATCTTAAACGAACTGTATCCCGGATTAATGCATTTTGGCATCTTCTGGGGATTTACCGTTTTGTTTATAACTACCTTAATTGTAGCAGTACAAGCGGACTTTGGGATTAAAGTATTTACCGGCAACGTTTATTTACTTTTTAGCTTTTTAGCCGATGTCGGAGGAGTAGCAGCAATCATTGGTATTTTAATGGCAATTATTCGCCGCTATATTATAAAGCCAGATCGTCTCGATAACAAAACTGATGACCTGGTTTCTTTACTTTTAATTTTAACGATTTTGGTTACCGGTTATTTTATTGAAGGAATTCGGATAGCCGTTGCCGGGGACAACTGGGCGGCCTACTCACCTTTTGGAAATCTTTTAGCCCAACTGTTAGCCGGAGCCAATGAGGGAACTTTAAGGCTTTGGCATGCTATTTTATGGTGGGGGCACATGCTTTTAGCCTTTGGCTTTATAGCTTATATACCTTATTCCAAACTAATTCACCTCTTTACCGCTCCCATCAACCAGGCTTTGGCGGATCCCCAGAGTGCCAAAACCTTCCCCTTAATTGATTTGGAAGCTGAAGATATAGAATCTTTTGGCGTTGCAACGGTAGAAGAGTTTACCCAAAAACAGCTTTTGGATTTGGATAGCTGCACCCGCTGCGGGCGGTGTCAGGACAACTGTCCCGCTTACCTTACGAAAAAACCCTTATCGCCCAAGAAAATGACCCAGGACTTAAAGGAAGCCTTAAACGAAAAAGCACCGGTAATAATTGCCAAAGCCAAAGCCGAACTTGCCCGGAAAGGACTGGGGGAAGAAGCAGCAGCCAGTGAAGTGGAAGGGGCGGTAACCCGGGCGTTAATTGGGGAAATAATTGCAGAAGACACCATCTGGTCGTGTACCACCTGCCGGGCGTGTCAGGAAGTATGTCCGGTATATGTAGAACACATACCTAAAACAATAGAGCTAAGAAGAAATTTAGTCTTAATGGAAAGCTCCTTCCCGCAGGAAGTACAGCTTACCTTTAGGAATATGGAGAATAACGGCAACCCCTGGGGAGTTGGCTGGGCCAATAGAGCGGACTGGGCGGAAGGTTTAGATGTGCCAATCCTGGGAGAGATGGAAAACCCCGAAGAAATAGAATATCTCTACTGGGTTGGCTGTGCCGGTTCCTTTGATGAAAGAAACAAAAAAGTATCCCGGGCTTTAGTTAAAATTTTAAAGGCTGCGGGAGTAAAGTTTGCAATATTAGGAACCGAAGAAAAATGCTGTGGGGATTCGGCCCGCCGGATAGGTAACGAATATTTATACCAAATGCTTGCTCAGGAAAACATTGAAACGATGAATAACTACAAAGTAAAGAAAATTATCACTGCTTGTCCACACTGTTTTAACACACTGAAAAATGATTACCCGCAATTAGGGGGTAATTATGAAGTTATCCATCACAGTGAATTAATAGCTAAATTATTGGCAGAAAATAAGATAAAGCTAAATAGCAAGGATAACCGTCGTTTCACCTATCACGACTCCTGCTATCTAGGTCGCTATAACCGGGTATTTAATGAGCCCAGGGAAGTATTAAGAAATGTAGGAATCCAATTAACGGAAATGCATAGGAATAAAGAAACCAGTTTTTGCTGCGGCGCCGGTGGGGGGCGGATGTGGATGGAAGAAACCTTAGGAGAACGGATTAATGTGGAACGTACCCGCCAGGCATTAGCCACCAATCCGGAAGGGATTGCGGTTAACTGCCCCTATTGCCTTACCATGCTTGAAGATGGGATAAAGGCATTTGATAAGACCGAGGAAGTTAAAGTTTACGATATTGCAGAGTTAGTGGCTGAGAAGCTTTAAAGAGGTGAAAGTAATGGCCCGGATTTCAACATTAACTTTACCAACACCGTATCTGGTTGGGGACGTTAACATTTATTTAGTGGAAGATAAAAAACTTACATTAATTGATACTGGGGCGCCAACAGAAGAGTCTCTCGCGGCTTTAGAAGCAGGTTTAAAGAAATACGGGTATGAAATCCGGGACGTGTCGGAAATTATTGTTACTCATTTTCACCCGGACCACTTTGGTTTAGCTCAGTACCTTGCTCACAAAGCTAATATTCCCATTCGCATACACCCTTTAGAGTTATATTCTTTAAATGAAGAACAAGAGAATGTAATGAGTATCGTTTCTAAATGGGGATTACCGAAAGAACTATTCGATGCAGTTGTCAAGCATAATTATACAATAGCGAAAAAGTTTTCTAAACAAGAAGTCCGGTTTATACCGCTCCATACCAAGGAAATTATCAAAACCGGGGATTTTGAATTTAAAGTTATTCATACCCCGGGACATTCCTTAGGGCATGTTGCTCTCTATGAGTTAAAAAATAAGTATTTTATTAGCGGAGATTTTATCTTAAAAAATATTTTTCCTAATCCCCTTATAGCTCAAGTGGAGGGGCAGAGAATTCCTACTTTGCCCCTATTCTTAAAAAGTTTAAATAATGTGTTTGAGCTTGCGGTGGAAATGGTTTTTCCGGCACACCAGGATAAGTTTTCCGAGTTATCAGAGGTAATTATCTCAATAAAAAACCATTATTTTCAAAAAACCCTTGAAGTTTACGAAGCAGTAAAAAAGCTAAAAAAAGCAAACTTATATGAAATTTCCCAGAATATCTATCCCGAGGAAATAAAAGAGCAAACGTTTTTGGTTTTAAGTAAAGTTTTAGGATGCCTGGATTTGTTGCAATCGGTTGAACTTGTTCGTGAAAATCATGGATTATACGAGATTGCGGCTAAGGACCTGTCTGGTGGGAAAAAACTATTAAATGAAAGGTACTTTCATCTTTACAAACCGGGTGAAGAAATTTAAAATAAGGAGTAGGAAATGGAGGTGTGGCCAATGAATATTACCAAGGAAATGACTATCACCGAGGTAGTAACCAAGTACCCGAAAACAATACCGGTTTTTTACAAGCATGGGATGGGATGCCTTGGGTGTGCAGCTGCCCAATTTGAAAATATTGAGCAAGGAGCCCGGGCTCATGGTATTAATATTGACGAATTAATTGCTGATCTAAATAAAGTGGCTTCAGAACAAGCATAAAAAATCGCTCGTGTGAGCGATTTTTTTTTAAATTAATCTCCATTTTTTTTATGCCAGCGGTAAAAGAAATAGGCAATTAAGGTGATTATACCTGCTAGAAGAATTTGTGACTTTAAATCGTTCAAGTGACCCAGACCATGACCCAGGACGGAATAGATAACAATTTCCGGAAGTTTACCTAAGGTTGTTGCAACGAAATAGGGAATAAATCGCATATTGCTAAGTCCTGCTAGGTAACTTACTATGCTTGATGGTAAAACTGGAATTAGACGGGCAAAAAATACTACCTTTGGGCCTTCCTTATGGCTAAAAGAATGCACTTTGTCAAGATGCTCTGGTTTCAAATAGCGACTTATGAAATTTCTTCCTAAAAGTCTGGCTAATAGAAAGGCAATAGTAGCTCCTAAAACGCTTCCAGCCAATGAAAGGAAAATTCCGCGAATGACTCCAAAAATAAAGCCGTTGGCGACAACCAAAATAAAGAGTGGGACAGGGGTAAATAAGGTTTGAATTACAAGAAGAAAAAGGCTTATTACTGTTGTTAATACACCAAAGGATCGTAAATACCGAGCAAGTTCGGCAGGAGAGGAAAAACGGTTAAAAAAATGGCTAAAATTTAACATGAAGAAGACAAAAATGAACAATACAACTGCTAAAACAACTGTCACTTTAAGTAGTGAATTTCTTTGCATAGATATCTTCCCCATTAAAAAATTTCAAATAAAATTTTATCAAAGAGTTGTTTAAAAGAAAAGATTAAGGAGGGATTGGGGTGAAACATACCCTATCAGTGCTGGTATTAAATAAGCCGGGAGTTTTAGCAAGGATTTCAGGGTTATTAAGTCGGCGGATGTTTAACATTGAAAGTATTACCGCCGGTTATTCCGAAGAACCTAATATTACCAGGATTACAATTGTTGTTCAGGGGGATGACCTTGTTTTAGAACAGGTAATCAATCAGTTGTCAAAATTAATTGATGTAATAAAAATTAAAGAATTACCAATGGAAGAAACCATTGCCCGGGAGTTAGCTTTAATTAAAGTACGAGCCCTCCCGGAAAAGCGGGCAGACATTGTTAATATTGTCAGTATTTTTCGAGCTAACATTGTTGATGTTAACCGGGAAACTATGGTAATTGAACTTACCGGCGATGAAGATAAAATAAATGCCTTATGTGAAGTTTTAACTGACCATGGGATTGTCGAAATTGTCAGAACTGGTAAAGTTGCTTTAAATCGTGGTCCACGGTCTGCTAAAGAGTTATAAAGCTTAATTTTGCATATAACCTCCGGAAGTGGTTAAGCTATTTTCGGAGGTGATTTTATGAAAAAAGCTCTTTATATTTTAATGCTTTTTATCTTAATATTTACAGTTATTGCCTGTACAGCTGCAAGAAAACCTGTACCTAAAACTGTTCCCCCAGGTGGTACCCCTACTACTCTCCCTACTAATCCTACGGAACTCAGAAAGATAGCAGATAAAATAGCACGGGAGGCCGCTAAAACCGAAAAGGTTACCAAAGCCACAGCGGTTATTTCTGGTAGTACTGCATATGTAGGACTGGACCTGAAGGCTGGGGTAGAAAAAAAGGAAACGGATAAGATTAAGGAAGAGGCAGCCAATCGAGTTAAATCTGCTGAGCCGAGGCTGAAAACGGTTTTTGTAACGACTGATGCAGATACTGTAACACGAATACGTCATGTAGCCGAAGGGGTAGCTAAAGGTAGGCCACTGTCATCCTTTATCCGGGAGCTGGATGAAATTCGCCGGCGAATGACTCCTAAAACCAAGTAATCCGGGTTGCTGCCCGGATTTTTCTTTTATTTTCCAGGGAATTTATGATAAAATCGAAAAAGGTGGGCTATGAAAGGGGGGAAAGAACGTTACATGTATCTGGAAATTATAAAAGTGGCATTACCGGCAGTACTTGAAATGGTTCTTCATATGGCTGTTGGTATTGTAGATACGGCAATGGTAGGAAGGCTTGGGGCAGTTGCGGTTTCAGGAGTTGGGCTTGGCTCACAAATTATTTTCAGCATTTATTTTATTTTTGCTGCTATTGGTACCGGCGGTGGAGCTTTAGCAGCCCAGGCCTTAGGGGCGAAGAAAGAGGAAGAAGTAAAAAGATACTTTACCTATTCTTTGCTTTTAGCTTTTTTAGCAGGACTATTATTAATATTTTTACCTTTAATGGTGCAATTGTTTTTACCCTTATTAAAAATTGAACCGGAAGTTTCTGAATTAATGGTTAGCTATTTAAATACTATTGGTAAATTTGCTGTGCTTTCTCTTTTGCTTTTTGTAGGCAATGGGTTGTTAAGAGCTCTGGGTCAGACTAATATTCCCCTCTTAACGGCAGTGGTTATCAACAGCCTGAATATCTTTTTAGATTACGTCTTGATTTTCGGTAAGCTTGGCTTTCCGCGACTGGGGGTAGTAGGTGCCGCATTAGCGTCGGGGATTTCTATTTCCCTGGGGTCAATTGTGACCCTTTTTTATATTGCTTTTTTTGAAAAGAAAATAAGTTTTAGAAAACTCGGAATGGGCTCTCTTTATATCAAAAAAATTATCAAGATAAGTTTACCTGCTGCTTTGGAAGAAGGGAGTTTTTCGCTGGGAAGGGTTATGATAAGTTTTATCTTGGTAAAACTTGGGGCAATAAGTTTTGCAGCCAACGAAATTGCTATTAATATTGAGTCATTGGCCTTTATGCCCGGATATGGTTTAGCCATTGCTGCCTATTCCTTTGCAGGTAGGTTTTACGGTGAAGGTGACTATAAAAAAGCAAAAAATTACATAGGGAAAACCTTAAATTTGACCGTTTTTGGGATGGGGATAATGGGAATAATTTTCTTTCTTATTCCCACTAAGCTAGGTTTAATTTTTACCAAAGACCTGCAAGTTTTAGAAAAAATAAATGGGTGTTTAAAAATTGGGGCCTTAGAACAAATTCCTACTGGGGTTGAAATGGTTTTAGGGTCGGTATACCGGGGAGTCGGGAATACAAAAATTCCGTTTTATTTAACAACAGCGGGGATGTGGCTATTTAGGCTGCCGCTTTATTGGTATTTATTTATTTTAAATAAGTACGATGTGTATTATGCCTGGATTGTGAGTACAATGCAATGGAGCTTTTTAATGATGATTTACCTTTATCTTTATAAAATGGGTCACTGGTGGCCTGCTACTGAATGGCAGCGGGACCCAGAGTAAGAAGTTTTGAGACTGTAGTAAAGGTATAACCCTGGCGTTTTAATTCTTTGATGATTTTTGGCAGTACTTGACCCGTTTGCTTGCAGGTATCGCTGGCATGCATTAATATTATGGCCCCTGGGTGAATTCTAGCTAAGACTCGGTTATAGATGGTTTCTTTTCCGGGATTTTTCCAATCCAGAGAATCAACGCTCCATTGAATAGCGGTATAGCCTATTTCTCTTAAAGTTTTTATTACTTTTTTGTCGTAATCGCCGTTGGGTAAACGTATCAGTGACGTCGTAACGTTGCTTACAGCTTTTATTGAATTTTCTGCTAAATTGACTTCCTTTTTAATTTCCTCGGGGGAAAGACTGGTATAATTTATATGGCGATGACCGTGGCTTCCAATTTCATGGCCGTCCTTAACAATTTCCTGGACTATCTCGGGATGTTGTTTAGCCCAGGGGCCAGAGAGGAAAAAAGTAGCTTTTATATCTTCTTCTTTTAAAGTTTTAAGAATAGGTTTATAGGTATTCGTACCCCAGCTTAAATCAAAGGTTAATGCTACTACTTTTTTATTAGTTTCAACTTTATAAACCGGGTAAAAGTCAATAATTTGAGGTTTTACTACCGGTTCAGTTAAGTAGTGATAAAAAACTAAGCCAATTAATGCTGCTAAAAAAAGTATTAAGATATATTGCCAAAGTTTTTTGTAATTAAAAAATAAAACTTTCATAGTAGCTCTCCTTTCATTGAGTTTGATATAACTTATGTTTTAAAAGTTGAAAATATGATTAAATTTCCTACTTGACTTTAGAATGAAAATCAGTAATAATATAAGAGCAGGCGGGCGGGTAGTTCAGTGGGAGAACGTCTGCTTGACGCGCAGAAGGTCACAGGTTCGATCCCTGTCCCGCCCACCAGAGAAATCAAGGCCTCCGGGGTTTTCTCCGGAGGCTTAAATGTTATTTTGGTACCCAATTGGTGCCCAAAGTTTAAAACTTGGTCTAATTTTTCTACTGCACGTTTTTTTAATCGTTCTGTAACATGAGTCTAAATATCTGCTGTTATACCAATACGCGCATGACCAAGTAACTCTTGAACTACTTTTAAATCTTCACCGAGTTCTAATAAGCGAGTAGCAAAAGTATGACGGAGCGCATGAAGGTTAATATCAATTCCTGCTTCTTTGCGCAGTTTCCTGAACGTTCGCTCGAAGTTGTCAGGATACATATAGGTGCCATTTTTACTTGGGAAAACGGGTCCGTCAGGCCTGTAAAGCCCTTCTGCTTTTAATCTTTCCTGGTGCCCTTCCAGCATCTTTAAAACTAATTTTGGGATTGGTATTGTACGATTGCCTTTTTCCGTTTTAGGCGGTTGAACCACTATCCCATGTCCACGAACATAAACTACATTTCTTTTTACATGCAAAATTCCTTCTTCTAAATCAATATCCTCCCAGTGAAGTCCCAGGAGTTCACCTCGTCGCAGTCCGGTCCCTAAAGCCAGTATAAAAGCTGTGCCTAACTGGTGCCCTGCTAATGCCCGGAGAAAGGCGTCTTGTTCTTCTAAAGTGAGTGCCCGGACCTCTTTTTTTTTTCTGCATCCGCGGGAGTTCTGTCGCTTCAGCAACATTATCTTGAATAAGACGGCTTTTTTTAGCTTGTTTAAGAGCTCCATATAAAAGCTGATGGACCAGGTGAACTAACCTTGTAGATTTATTATTACCGCGAATAGAGTTATATAAACGCTGGAGATGGTGTGGCTGGAGTTTTTGCAGTGAAATATGGCCAATGGCAGGGATGATATATGCGTTTGTGGCCCAGGTGTAAAGGTCGTATCCTTTATAAAATTTTTCATGAGTAAAATCATAATCGTTTTTATTAACTATTAAGGTCCTAAAAAACATTATATTTTTTGAATTATATTCGAAATTTAAGTCAACTAATTTTTCGTATGCTTTGAAGTACTTACTATTTGCTGATGGGGGGACTTTAGTCCATTTCATGTGCCCCATAGGATTTTTTAAACCTAAAACATTTTGGCAAAACTTTTCGAAATCGTTTACAAAATTCCATCCTTTTTCTTTTAATATCCATATTCCACCAACTAATATATATTCAGAATTAGTTTGTCTACTTTCGTTGCAATAAATTTTGTAAATCGTAGCTTATCGCTCCTTCTTTTATATTCTTTTGGTTTTTATTTGAAGTAAAGAGTAAGTTGATTAAAATGCTCCACGTCTACTAATAAGGCATAATTATTAATTATTTCTTCTATCCATAGAAAGCTTTACTAACTTATCCCTATCTATTAGCTCAACATTATTAGCCTTTGCAAGATTTATCGCATTTTCAGTGAAGTAATTATTGGTGCAAACTGCAGCTTTGTGGCAACCATAAAATTTTACTGCTGAAATAGCCTCCTGAACGGCTTTTATTCCTACTTTGTTTTTATGTCTTTTAGCTTGGACCGCAATTTTTATATTCTCCTTTTCAATAATTAGGTCTGCTCCGTAATCAGCGGTTTTACGTGTTCGTTCGACCTTATAGCCATATTCTTTAAATAATAGTTCAAGCCAGTGTTCAAACTGCTCGCCAGTCATTTTATCAACATCTTTTATTCCAGATTTTTTATAAATACTATCTATAACGCCACTTATAAAAAACTTTACAGTAAAGAAAAATACTGTGGCTATTGCTTCTACAATTAGAACAGTAATAATATCAAACCCATAATTTGCTTTTGGAAAAGGTAAATAGATAATAAAAGTTAGAAAAAACATTCCAAGAAAAAAGCCACATAAGCCCCCTACAATATTTTCAATATATTCCATTAAGCTTAACGTGGACATTTATTACCTCCTACTTAGCATATTTATTTCTGCAATTCATCTATTTTTTTCTTTAATTTTTCTTGTTGCATATTAAGGCCAACTAAATAGGAGTAAAAGAAAATAGATGCAAATCCATCTTCCAACCCCCAACCCAAGCCAGCCGCATAGTTTATTTTGGCGGATTACAAACACTACACTCATAATTGGCTCTTAATATTATGCGGACATTTTTTTCTATATTTGGTATCGGGGGTAAGAGAATAATCGAGTCAGCTGTTACACCTGGTTCTATTTCGGAAGGAGCAAGTGGATAGCTTTTATATTCATCATAGTATTTGTCTATGTAATCGGAGATAAAAGAGAAATCATTTTCATATTGTCTGCCATTACTAATTACTTTCACTAAGGATTCAGCGGGGCTAATTCTTTCAGGACTATTATTTGTATAAGTTACATATATTTTTAAAGCCTTACTATCTTGCTCAACTTTTGTAATTGTTACTTTTACATCTTTAATAACCCATTCACTTCCGGCTCTAATTGGGCAAATCTAACTCTAATATCATAAGCGGCTAAAATATCCTGAAAAAGGTCGGGATTATTCATTAAAAGGTGGAACAATTCGCTTTCGTTGAGTTTAGGAGATTCTTTCATGTTTGCCCCCTGAAATGTCAGTTATTTGGGGATTTTGTCGAAAGGTCTCTAAAACACAAAGACCCGCTATCTTTTGTCGAGATAGCAGGTCTTTTGCTTTATTTATGGTTTAACACGCTTGAGGTTGAATATATCGGCATCGTGAGTGGCAATTTTAAATAAGACGTAATCCAACTTTTCTGTGTGTTCTTTCAAGGTTTGCTTTACTTCTTTCATATCGCTTTTTAGTTCGTCTACATCTTTTCTAAGCCCTTCCACTGCGGCGTTGGGGTTACCAACTATGCGGATTAATTCGGTGAGCATATTTGTAATTTGGTCTAAGCGGGCTTCAATCTTGGCGTTGTCCATATAATCACCCCCTACCAATCGTTGCTTTCCTCTTCCTCAATGGCCTTAATAACGCGGATAACTCTCCGGATGGCCCGAGGAGATAAGTCCTTGGTGGAGCGGAAGAGCAGCTTTAAATCTTCCCGCTCTTTCATTTCCTGCCAGAAGGCGAGGAGTTCTTCGTCTTCGGAATCGTCCCGGAGTGCCGCTTCTATTTGGTGGTGTTCTTTCTGGAAGGGGATAGGGTCCGGTATATTTGTCCTTCCGAGTAGGTAGTCAACGTTTACCTCGAAGAAATTGGCAAGTTTCAGGAGAGTTTCGTAGTCGGGTTCACGTTTGCCTGTTTCGTAGAGTGATAGTGCTGAACGGGATATATTCAAAAAGTCAGCGAGCTCTTTTTGAGTTAATCCGCGACTTTGTCTAAGTTCTACTAACCGTTCTGCCAATGTCATATATATCACCTACCAGAATACTACTCTACAATATGTAACATTTCAATAAATGCAACAAAATGTAGCAAAAAATTTAAAAGGTATTTTACTCTTCTCAATGTAGTATTTATAATAAAATCAAACGAGCTTCAAATCGAAGCAAAGGGGATGGTTATATGAGAGATAGATTAGCAGAGGCCAGAAAAAACAAAGGGTTTACTCAAAAACAAGTAAGCGAATTGGTAAGTATTTCGAGAAGCCTTTACAGCTTTATTGAAAAAGGTATACGATATCCAACTTTTGGCTTGACTAAAAAGATTGCGGAAGTTTTAGATGAGAATGTAGAAGAACTTTTTTACCTACTAAAGCTTCAAAGTGAAGCCAAACACCCCTCAGACCAAAGCGGGGTAAGGAGGTGAGTGGTGATTAAGCTAAAAGTGTTAATTTTTAGCTTAACTCGTTTTCTGCCTCGTTTTTTGCAAGACATAATAAATTCTCGGAATTATTGTATTGTTTGCGGTGAGAAGGGAGCAATACTGCTGTTGGACGATAGAACTTGGATTTGCGAAGATTGTGCACAATACATGAGCGAGTTGGGGAACGTGTGAGCGGTAGCTGCCTTGGAAGAACAGAGGAATTAAGAAAACTGCATGAAATCAAAAGTAGCTTTTTCAAAGCCATTTTTAAAATCCATTTAGGCCTCTTTGTGGCCCGCCTCTACCAAAAATGAATATGGTGACGTTGCTGCTTTCGACATAAAGAAGGAAAAACCTGCAAAAACAGGGTTAAGGAATTAGGTCACACCACTGGCGGGAATCGGGGCGGGACCGGGAAGTAAGGTGAATAGGAGATGGAACCCCAGCGATTGGCTTATACCGTCGAAGAGGTTGCGAAGATGTTAGACGTTTCGCTTTCTATAGTTTACCGGGCAGTTGAAAACGGAACGCTACCTTATAAAAGATTGGCCGGGGGCTATGGCAAAGGACGAATCATAATCCCAGCAGAAGCCCTGGAAAAGTGGCTGAAACGGCCGGATATGCCCAGGGCAGAAAAAGTAAGGCGATAGATCGAAAAAGCTGTAGCGTTAGTCAAAAGCAGATTATGAAGCTGGGCGAACAATCCACCGGATGACATAGTATGCAATAAGGTTGACGCGCAGAAGGTCACAGGTTCGATCCCTGTCCCGCCCACCAGATTATAAAGTTTGAAGACCGGCAATAGCCGGTTTTTTTGTTTTTTTCTGGTAAATTCGCCACCATTTCTAGTGTATACACTAGTTTGCGTACTCATATAATACCATTAGAAGAGGTGATTGATATGTCCGAAATTATTGTTGGAACCAGTCGTTATGGACGAGAAATTGAAACTTTGTTTAATTTGCAGTTGGCCGAGGAAATAGAAAACGGTCTGCTGGTAATGGACAAATTTCAAGCCGGGAATTTTCAATTCCTGGCTTTAAATATTATTAAGATAAATTCATTATCTTTTACAAAGGAAAGTTTCTT
The DNA here is from genome assembly GCF_001950255.1 of Carboxydothermus pertinax. Taxonomy (NCBI): domain Bacteria; kingdom Bacillati; phylum Bacillota; class Clostridia; order Thermoanaerobacterales; family Thermoanaerobacteraceae; genus Carboxydothermus; species Carboxydothermus pertinax. The sequence continues at coordinate 32,398 of NZ_BDJK01000017.1, read as the reverse complement.
AAAAAAAGTAAGTAAGGTTTTAACTAAAGTTTATGTGGATTTTTGGGAAAAAGATATTTTGGTTGAGGTATTAAGGTATGAATACCCCTACTTTGACAGTAATGAGATAGAAAATATAAAAAACAAAGCATTAAAGTTTTTGAATATTGATAGAGAAAAGGAAATAAGGCAAAAAGTTGATGATTTTTTACATGAAAGTCAGGTCATAAATCTTGATGGTTTTATATTGTTTCGTTTACAAAGAGAGGTTAACGAAATTTACGACAGTATTGACCGGGCTGTGGAGGAACAAATTTTAGAAAAAGAATATCAGGAATTTATTAAAATAGTAAAATATTTCCTTGAGCTCCAGCCGGTCAAAAGGAAAATTGTTCAAGTTTTTTGGTTAAATGAATACTTGGTAATTCTTGACGACCAACTAAAAAAAGTAGAAGATGAATTTGTGGAATATTTATTAACCCAGCGTAATAAAATTTTTCCAGAGGATTTATTAATAAGCGCATTAATATCTTTAGCTCCAGAAAAGATTATTATACACTGGCATGACGTATCGTTAAATTTTAATCTTAAGCCAATTAAGGATATTTTTGCCGAAAGGTTAGAGATCTGTGAAAGATGTGAAGCTTTTAGATGCTAAAGGGGTAAGAAAAATATTGACTTAAATTAACAGGTAGGGTAAACTTTTAACCAATAAAATATTTTAAAAAATATTTTAAAGACGAGATGAGTTGAGAGAGAAGAGCTGAGCTGAGGGCAGGTTAGAGGAGATTTAGGTGATAAACCAGCACTCAGTTTAGTGCTGGTTTTTTGTTTACTCAGGTATTTTTAAGTGTGAAATGGGTTTTAAGGAGGGGTCAGGTTGAATATATGGGATGACCTGATTAGAAGTAACAGGTTTTTAGTTTTTGCCGGGCCTTGTGCGGTGGAAAATTTAGAGCAAATAATGCTGGCAGCAAAGGTTGCTAAAGCCCTGGGGGCTGTTGGCTTAAGGGGAGGAGCTTTTAAGCCAAGAACCCGTCCGGAAAGTTTCCAGGGGCTTGGGGAAGAAGCCTTAAAGTATCTTGCTTTAGCCAAAGCCGAAACAGGGCTTTTAGTGGTAACGGAAGTTCTTGATGAGGATTCCCTTAATAAGGCTTTACCGGTGGCTGATATCTTACAGGTAGGTAGCCGCAATATGCAAAACTTTGCTTTATTAAAACTTTTAGCAAAAGTTGATAAACCGGTACTTCTAAAAAGAGGATTGGCTGCAACCATTGAAGAATGGCTGGGGGCGGTTGCTTATCTGGAAGCAGGTGGGAACAGACAGATAATTCTTTGCGAACGGGGTATAAGAACTTTTGAAACGATGACGCGAAATACACTCGATATCAGTGCTATCCCACTTTTAAAGAAGCTTACCCCATATCCGGTAATAGCAGATCCCAGCCATGCTGTCGGCCGTCGCGATATTATCCCATCTTTAGCTAAAGCGGCTGTTGCAGCAGGAGCGGATGGACTCCTTATAGAGATTCATCCTAGGCCTGAGACGGCATTAAGTGATGGAAAGCAGTCTTTAAATTTTGAAGAATTTGAGCAATTGATGCTGGAATTAAAACCTTGGGTACAAGTAACCGGGAAAAAACTGTAGGAGTAATGGTAGTAGGATAGTCGAGGAAAAGAGAGGAGGAAAGACGAGGTGAGCAAAGTTTTTTCTGAGTTAGCTTTTACCCCTAATTGGGAAGAGTATTGCGCTTATGCCAAACAATATCAAGTAGTGCCGGTAATGGTAGAGCTTTTAGCCGATACCTTTACTCCAATTACCTTATATCAACATTTAGCTTTAGATAGGGGGATTTCCTTTTTGCTTGAAAGCGCTGCTGGAAATGGAAAAATGGCCCGTTTTTCGTTTATTGGCTTTGAACCGTTAAAAGTGGTAGCCGGTCGGGAGTTGGAGGTTATCTCAATGCTGCTCTCAGAATTAAAAGGTCCACCAGTTTTAGATTTACCTTTTTACGGTGGGGCAGTGGGTTATTTTAATTATGATTTGATATATAAGTTGGAGAATCTACGAAGTCGCCGTCATGCTCGAAAGGACGATGTGCTTTTTCGCTTAATGGTTCCCGAAAAAGTTTTGATTTTTGACCATCGATATCACACCCTAAAAGTGGTGATAAACACTCTTCCCCAAAAAGTAGGTGAAAAAACAGCTTATGCGCGAGCAAAGGATTTAATAAAAGAGATTATCAGTAAGCTAAACCAATTAAAAACTTCTGAAACGTTGAATATGGCAGTTAAACCGGAAAAAAGCGTTTGTGAGGCGACTATAAGCAAGAGGGATTTTTGCTCTATGGTGGAAAGGGCCAAGGAGTATATTAAAACCGGGGATATTTTTCAGGTAGTTCTTTCCCAGCGCTTTTCTTTTCCCTGTCGGGAGAAACCTTTTAATATTTACCGGCGTTTGAGGCGGGTTAACCCTTCTCCTTACATGTTCTATTTAGATTTTGAGGAGCTAAAACTTATCGGGGCTTCACCGGAAATGCTGGTACGCCTGCAGGGGGGGAAGGTAGAGACCAGGCCAATTGCTGGGACCAGACCCAGGACAGGTCGGCCGGAGGAGGATTTACGTCTTTCCCGGGAGCTTTTGGCTGATGAGAAAGAACGGGCGGAACATTTAATGCTGGTGGATTTAGGACGAAATGACCTGGGGAGAGTGTGTCGACCTGGAAGCGTAAAGGTAACTGAGTTTTTTAAGGTGGAGGATTTTTCCCATGTGATGCACATTGTTTCTACCGTGCAAGGGGAGGTGGAAGCAAAGTTCAGTCCTATTGACGTCTTAAAAGCGGTTTTTCCCGCCGGTACCGTTTCTGGGGCGCCCAAAATAAGGGCTATGGAGATTATCGATGAGTTGGAACCAGAACCCCGCGGGCCATATGCGGGGGCGGTGGGGTATATAAGCTGTACCGGGGAAATGGACACTTGCATTACCATCCGTACCCTTTGGGTGAAAGATGAAATGGTTTATTTTCAAGCTGGTGCGGGAATTGTTTGGGATTCGGATCCGGCCAGGGAATACCAGGAAACAATAAATAAGATTCGAGCCATGGTCCAGGCAGTAACAGGAGAGGCAGAATTTGTCAGCAACCGAGGAGGGGAGAAGGATGATTTTGCTGATTGATAATTATGATTCTTTTACGTACAACCTTGTCCAGTATTTGGGTGAGCTGGGGCGCCAAGTGGAAGTCCGGCGTAATGATAGCCTAACCCTCTCGGAGATTAGGGAAATGAATCCTACCCATATAATTATTTCCCCTGGCCCTTGTACTCCCAACGAAGCGGGAATTTCTTTAGAGGTGGTAGGCCTATTTGCCGGGAAAAAACCTATTTTAGGGGTTTGTTTGGGGCACCAGGTGATAGGTCAGGCGTTTGGTGGAGAGGTGGTGCGGGGCAAAATTCCAGTGCACGGTAAGACCTCCCTAATATACCATGACGGCCAGGGAGTATATAAGGGACTACCCAGTCCTTTTCGGGCTACCCGTTATCACTCGTTAGTAGTAAAAAAAGATAGTTTACCCAAAGAACTTTTAATTACTGCTACTACTGAGGATGGAACAATTATGGGTATCCGCCACCGTTATTGGCCGGTGGAAGGAGTACAGTTTCACCCGGAATCGATAATGACCGAGTATGGTAAAGAGCTTTTGCGTAATTTCCTGGCGTATTAAGCCAAGGTAAGAAAAGAGGAGGCGAGTTTAGATGAGGGAAGTTTTGGAAAAAGTGACCATGGGGGAGAACTTAAATTTTGCTGAAGCGCGTGAGGCTATGGAAGCTATCATGGAAGGAAAGTGGACTGAGTCTCAGATAGGAGCTTTTTTGGTGGCTTTAAAAATGAAAGGGGAAACGGAGGAGGAGATTGCCGCTTTTGCACTTGCGATGCGAGAAAAAGCAAGCCGCGTACTTACTCGTACCGAAGGGCTAGTGGATACCTGCGGAACCGGTGGAGATGGCCAGCACACTTTTAATATTTCTACCGCTGCAGCTTTTGTCATTGCTGGCGCCGGAATTCCTGTAGCAAAACATGGAAATCGGAGTGTTTCTAGCCGTAGTGGTAGTGCCGATGTCTTAGAAGCTCTTGGGGTGAACATTGATTTGGATGCTAAAGGTGCGGCGCGCTGTGTGGATGAAGTAGGAATTGGATTTCTCTTTGCTCCAAACTTGCATCCAGCTATGCGTCATGTGGCTAAACCCCGGCGGGAGATAGGTATTCGTACGGTCTTTAATATTTTGGGACCTCTGGCAAACCCAGCTTATGCTCGTGGCCAGGTATTGGGGGTTTTTAGTCCCGAGCTCCAGGAAATTTTAGCAAGGGTTTTAAATCGATTGGGCGTGGAACGGGCTTTTGTGGTTTACGGTTCCGGAGGATTGGATGAGGTATCTCTTACCGGCCCGACAAGGGTTTTCGAGTTAAATCGGGGCGAAATAAAAAGTTACACTTTTGACCCGCTATCTTATGGCTTTTCTTACTGTAGCCTAAGGGATTTGCAAGGGGGAGATGCTTTCGAAAATGCCCGGTTATTGCAGGAGGTTTTAAGGGGGAAACCTGGACCATTACGGGAGGTAGTTCTCTTAAATGCTGCTTTTGGTATTATGGCCGGGGGTGTAAACGATTTTCGGGAAGCACTTTTAATGGCCCGGGAAAGTATTGATCAAGGGTTGGCAGCAGAGAAGTTGGAAAAATTGCGCCGTCTAAGTCATGAAATCAAGGAGGCAGGGTGATGTTCCTCGAAAAAATTGTCAATGTCCGTCGGGAAAAGGTTATAAAAGCCCAAAAGAAAATTCCTTTTGGGGAAATGCGGAAGATGGCGGAAGAACAGGTTAGCCACCGTTTACCCCTTTCCCTTAGTCAAGCTTTACTTACAGAAAAAGCAAAAAGGAAGGTGGGGATTATTGCGGAGATAAAAAAAGCGTCTCCTTCTAAAGGTTTGCTCCGCGAACAGTTTGATCCGGTGGCGATAGCCCGAGGATATGCAAAAAGCGGGGCGGTGGCTATTTCGGTTTTAACGGAGGAGGATTATTTTTTGGGCTCACCGGATCATCTTCGAGCGGTAAGGACGGTGGTCTCCCTCCCGCTTCTTCGCAAAGATTTTATAATAGACCCTTATCAAATTTATGAAGCTAAGGTATTGGGAGCAGATGCTGTTCTTCTGATAGCTGCTCTTTTGGAAAAAGAGGAAATAAAAGAAATGATAAATATAACCGAGAGCCTAGGACTGGAGGCGCTGGTTGAAGCCCATAATTTGACGGAGGCCGAGAAAGCTTTAGCGGCAGGGGCACGGCTTATTGGAATAAATAACCGTGACTTACGCACCTTTGTTACTGATATTAATGTATCGTTAGAACTTGCTTCCTTTTTAAAAGAGGCGGGGGTGGTGATGGTGAGTGAAAGTGGCATTAAAAACAAGGAGGAAATAAAAGCTTTAATGGTAGCTGGTTATCACGGGGTATTAATTGGCGAGACCTTAGTAAAGGCTTCCGATCCCGGGCAAGCATTAGAGGTGTTGCTGGCATGAGGGTACGGGTGAAGATTTGTGGGATTAGGGATAAAAAAACAGCTCTTGAAGTTTCCCGGGCTGGAGCGGATGCTGTAGGTTTTGTCTTTGCTCATAGCAAGCGTCAGGTTGAGCCCGATGTGGCCAGGGAAATAAAAGCTGTTCTTCCCCCTTTTGTCTCGGCAGTGGGAGTAGTGGCCGATATGGATGTCGAAGAGGTAGCCCAAATCGCAGCGTACTGCAATTTAGATGTAATCCAGCTTCACGGAGCGGAAAGTCCTGAATATTGTGCTAAACTTGCGCAAAAAATCCCCGCCAAGATTATAAAAAGTATACCTGTACCGGTGGATGGTGATGCGGTAGAACTGCAAGATAGGATAGCAACTTACGAGGCGTATGTTCAGGCTTTTCTTTTTGATACGGCTTTTGGTGGTGTGTTTGGCGGAAGCGGCCGGACCTTTAACTGGCGGCTACTGAAAGAGCTCAAAATAAAAAAGCCTTGGCTTTTAGCCGGTGGTCTTAATCCGGATAATGTTGGAGAAGCTTTGCGGATTGTTAAGCCTTACGGTGTGGATGTTTCCAGCGGTGTGGAAACGGCGCCGGGAATCAAAGATTACGCCCGGATTGAAGCATTTATCCAGTCAGTCAGGAGGTGGGAGAATGAAGTTAATTAGTTATAAGCTGCCAGATCCCAGGGGGTATTTTGGACCCTACGGTGGACAATTTGTCCCTGAAACGTTAATGATAGCGTTAGAAGAACTAACAGCTTTCTACGGGGAAGCTAAAAAAGACCCCTCTTTCCATGCGGAATTGAATTATTACCTGCAACAGTATGCCGGCCGCCCTACACCCCTCTATTATGCGGAGGGTTTGACCCGTTATGCCGGTGGGGCTAAAATTTATCTGAAACGGGAGGATCTAACCCATACCGGGGCCCACAAGATTAACAATACTATCGGTCAGGTCCTTCTTGCCAGGCGCATGGGCAAAAGAAAGGTGGTGGCGGAAACAGGTGCCGGGCAGCATGGGGTGGCCACGGCTACGGCGGCGGCTAGATTTGGGATGGAGTGTACTGTTTTTATGGGGGAAGAAGATGTCCGCCGGCAGGAATTAAATGTGTACCGCATGCGCCTTCTAGGTGCACAAGTGGAAAGTGTAACTTCGGGTAGCCGTACTCTTAAAGATGCTATGAATGAGGCCATTCGCTACTGGGTTACTCATGTCCGGGATACTTACTATGTCCTTGGTTCTGTAGGTGGTCCCCATCCCTATCCGACCATTGTTCGGGATTTTCAAAAGGTGATCGGGGAGGAAACCAAAGCACAAATCTTAGCTCAGGAAGGAAAACTCCCTGACTTAATTGTAGCGTGTGTTGGTGGGGGAAGTAATGCCATAGGAATGTTTTATCCTTTTCTCGAAGATGATGTGCGGTTAATCGGGGTAGAGGCAGCAGGATTAGGGCTGGAAAGCGGTCGGCATGCTGCTACTTTAAGCCGGGGAAAGGTGGGAGTTTTACACGGAGCTAAGTCTTATGTTTTACAGGATGATCGAGGCCAGATTGTAGAGGCTCACTCCATTTCGGCAGGTTTGGACTACCCCGGGGTAGGACCGGAACATGCTTATCTTAAAGATATTGGCAGGGTGGAATATACAGCAGTAACTGACGAAGAAGCTTTAGATGCTTTTAAGCTTTTGGCGTATACGGAAGGTATCCTGCCAGCTCTAGAAAGCGCCCATGCTGTGGCCAAAGGAGTAAAGCTAGCCCGGGAGATGCGGCCGGATGAAATCGTAGTCATTAACCTTTCCGGCCGGGGCGACAAAGATGTCTACACCGTTGCCCGGGAATTGGGGGTGACGCTGGGTGAGTAGGATTGGTCCAATGTTTTCAGAAAAGCGCATTCGGGGAGAGAAGGCACTTATTACTTATACTATGGGAGGAGATCCAGACCTTTCTCTTTCTCTTGAAATTATCAAAACCCTGGCGGCGTCCGGAGCTGACCTTATTGAAGTTGGTTTACCCTTTTCGGATCCTTTAGCCGATGGGCCGGTGATTCAAAAGGCCGGGCAACGGGCTCTGGCCGCCGATAGCGGTCCGGAGGAAGTACTGGCACTGATAGCTGCTGCCCGCAAGGATCTATCTTTGCCGCTGGTCATTATGTCCTACCTCAATCCAATTTTCCAAATAGGGATAGACGAGTTTTTGCGGCGGGCAGCAGGGGCTGGAGCTGACGGCCTTATAATTCCCGACCTTCCGGCAGAAGAAGGGGAAGAAATAAGGGCGGCGGCTGCGGGATACGGCCTTGACTTAATTCCTTTGGTGGCTCCCACCACCGGGCAAAAGCGGCTTGAAAAGATTGTGAGTCAAGCTTCAGGATTTATTTATTGTGTGTCCGTAACAGGGGTTACTGGGGCCCGGGATAACCTTCCGGTAGAGGTTATTCCTCTTCTTGAGCGGGTGCAAGCGGCAACCAAGTTGCCGGTGTGTTTGGGGTTCGGCATCTCGACACCGGAGCAGGCAATGCTGGCGGCTCCCCATTGTGACGGGATTATAGTGGGTAGTGCCTTAGTTGCTTTAGTGGAAGAATACACCCGGAACAAAATAAACAAACAGGAGATGTTAAAGTTGATGGCGGAAAGGGTTGCAGCTTTGAAGCTGGCCTTAAGAGAAAGTTAAATCAGAAGTAAACAAAAAGAAACAAAAAATAAGTTATTAAAGACCAAACGGCATCAAAAGCTAATAAGTAAAGGAAAGTTAAGCCATAAAGGTAGTACTGCAAAAGCAGTATCCTTAATGGCTTTTTATTTTTAATTCCAAGGACCTTTTGTCCGGAATGAGAAGGGATGCTGCCATAGGGATAAAAAAAAGTGCCTTACTGCCAAAAGGGCAAAGAGAATATTAAAATGGGGGTTTGAAGGCCACGAAGGTCTTTTGTCTTGCTGGAGCAAGGAAGAGATTATCGTCCTCACACCCTTTTTTATTGCTTTTACAAGAATAATTTGCTATATTTTAAATAATTGAGGAGGTATAAGAGAATTATCGTGAAATTATCGGAGATCATCCTTCCACCTTTAATCGGCGGTTTTATTGGTTGGCTTACAAATTACTTAGCTATTGTAATGCTTTTTCGACCATATCAGCCAGTTAAAATAGGTTTACTGACTTTTCAAGGAGTAATCCCCAAACGCCACCGGGAAATTGCTAAGGCATTGGGTGAATTGGTAGAAAAGCAACTGTTGTCCCAAAAAGATGTTATAAGCCTTTTAACTTCTGAAGAAAATAAACAATTATTTGCCGAAAAAATTTTATTGGCGATAAAAGAAAAGTTAAGCACCCTTTTTCCTGTATTGCCGGATTATCTACGGCAAATTGTAATTAAAACGCTTTTAAACTACTTAAAAAATGAACTGCCTTCGGTAGTAAATAAAATAACTTTATCTTTAGAAACGGATTTGCAAAATAAGGTTAAAATTGGGAAACTAGTGGAAGAAAAAGTTTTGCAGTTTGATTTAAAGACCTTAGAAAAAATATTAACTTCTTTAATGAAAACGGAACTTTCGTATATCGAAATTTTTGGTGGCGTTATCGGAGTGGTTATTGGAGTCATGCAGGTAATGTTGAATATTTTTGTTAATAGATAGGAGGAAAAAGGTATGTTAGAATTACGTTTTCCCAATAATGAGGTTAGAGAGTTTCCTTTCGGTACTACGGCCCTTGAAGTTGCAAAAGCTCTAAGTCCAAGACTTGCTAAAGAAGCTCTTTGTGCATCAATAAACGGAAAGTTAATAGATTTAAACCAAAAGGTAACTGAAAACGGGGATTTTCGTCTATATACTTTTGAAGATGAAGAAGGAAAAGATGTTTTCCGCCATAGTTCCGCTCACCTTATGGCGCAAGCGGTGAAAAGGCTTTTTCCTAATACCAAACTTGCGATTGGTCCTGCTATTAAGGATGGATTTTATTACGATTTTGACCCGGAGGAAAGCTTTTCTACGGAAGATTTAGTAAAAATTGAAGCTGAAATGGAAAAGATCGTAAAAGAAGACTTGCCCATAGAGCGCTTTGTTCTATCCCGGGATGAAGCCCTAAAGTATTTTGAAGAGAAAGGCGAAATTTATAAAGTTGAGTTAATTAAAGATTTACCGGAAAGCGTGGAAATATCTTTTTATCGGCAGGGGGAGTTTGTTGACCTCTGTGCCGGGCCGCATGTGCCTTCAACCGGATATCTTAAAGCCTTTAAGCTTTTAAGCATAGCCGGAGCTTACTGGCGGGGTAATGAAAAAAATAAAATGCTGCAGCGGATCTACGGTGTTTCGTTCCCAAAAAAAAGCATGCTTACTGACTACTTAAACTTCTTAGAAGAGGCGAAAAGACGGGATCACCGGAAAATTGGGCAAGAATTAGATCTGTTTAGCCTTCAGGAAGAAGGCCCTGGCTTTCCCTTTTTCCACCCCAAGGGGATGGTTATCCGAAACGAACTGGAAAATTTCTGGCGGGAAAAACATCGCCTTGCCGGTTACCAGGAAATAAAAACTCCAATAATCTTAAACCGGGAATTGTGGGAAAGAAGTGGTCACTGGGCTCATTATAAAGAAAACATGTATTTTACTAAAATAGATGATCAGGATTATGCTATAAAGCCCATGAACTGTCCGGGAAGTATTTTAGTATATAAGACTAAGCTTCATAGTTACCGGGAATTTCCCATTCGCCTTGCAGAACTGGGATTGGTTCATCGGCATGAGTTGTCGGGAGTTCTTCATGGCTTAATGCGGGTTCGCTGCTTTACCCAGGATGATGCTCACATCTTTATGCTGCCCGAGCAAGTAAAAGATGAGATTATCGGGGTTATTAACTTAATAGATGAGTTTTACCGTCTGTTTGGGTTTGAGTATCACGTAGAACTCAGCACCCGTCCGGAAAATTCCATGGGTAGCGACGAATTATGGGAATTAGCTACTAATTCATTAAAAGAGGCTTTAGAAGTCAAAGGGTTACCCTATAAAATCAATGAAGGGGACGGAGCGTTTTACGGTCCGAAAATAGATTTTCACTTAAAAGACTGTATTGGACGCACTTGGCAGTGCGGAACTATCCAGCTTGATTTCCAGATGCCAGAAAAGTTCGACTTGACCTATATTGGAGAAGATGGACAGAAGCATCGTCCGGTAATGATTCACCGGGTGGTGTTTGGTAGTATTGAAAGATTTATCGGTATCTTAATTGAACATTATGCCGGTGCCTTTCCTACCTGGTTGGCACCGGTACAGGTGAGAGTAATCACTGTTGCTGAACGGCATCAGGCTTATGCCCGGGATATATACCAAAAACTTTTTGCCCAAGGGGTAAGGGTTGAGTTAGATGACAGAAATGAAACTATTGGTTATAAAATTCGGGAAGGGCAAATGCACAAAATACCGTATCTTTTAATTGTGGGTGATAAAGAAATCGAGCAAGGATTAGTGGCGGTCAGGAAAAGAGGTGTTGGCGATCTTGGCCAAAAGCCCTTTGCTGAATTTGTTGAGGAGCTTCTGGAGGAGATCAGGATAAAAAGATAGTTGACAGTAAAAATTAACCGTGTTATCATTTCAGAGGAAAGAAAACAAAGTAGAAGCCACCTGCTTCTCACCTGAAAGCCGTTTAAGGCTTTGGGTTAATAATGAAAAGCAAGGCTTTTGGTGCTTTTCAAATTATTTTATGGAATAAAGCGGGTGGAAACCCGCTTTTTATTTTGAAAATATATTTGGAGGTGGACAGTTATTACCAAAGATTTACGGATTAACGAAGAAATCAGGGCCAAAGAAGTGCGGGTAGTAAAGGAAGATGGCACTCAACTTGGTATAATGCCGTTAAAAGAAGCCCTGAAACTTGCCGAAGAAATGGAGCTTGACTTAGTGGAAATTGCACCTACTGCAAAGCCGCCGGTTTGCAAAATTATGGATTACGGCAAGTATCGCTATCAACAAAGTAAAAAAGAAAAGGAAGCAAAAAAGAAACAAAAAATTATTAACGTAAAAGAAATTAAGATACGCCCGTCAATTGAAGAGCATGATTTTAAAGTAAAATTAAAAAACGTTCTCCGCTTTTTAGAAGACGGAGATAAAGTAAAAGTTACCGTTATGTTTCGCGGACGGGAGTTAGCGCATCCGGAAATTGCTTATGAACTTCTAAACAAATTGTCCCAAGAGGTTGGCAGTATTGCGGTGGTTGAACGCCCTGCCAAGCTTGAGGGTAGAAATATGATTATGATTTTAGCACCAAAGTCATAAGGAGGAGGAAACACCATGCCCAAAATTAAAACCAAAAAAGCAGCAGCCAAGCGGTTTAAGAAAACTGGCTCTGGCAAAGTTAAGCGCTTTCATGCTTTTCATAGTCACCTGTTAGGTCACAAAGAGGCTAAAAGAAAGAGAAGACTTAGAAAGTCAGCCCTGGTAAGTAAAGGGGACATGAAAATTATTAAAAAGATTTTACCGTATTAAAGATACTTCGTATTAAGCATAAGGAGGTTTTATTATGCCAAGAGCAAAAAGTAGCGTAGTTTCAAGAAAGCGTCATAAAAAAATATTAAAGTTAGCAAAAGGATATTTTGGTTCTAAAAGTAAGCTTTTTCGGGTTGCTAAACAGCAGGTAATGAAATCTTTAATGTATGCTTATCGGGATAGAAAGGCCAGAAAAAGGGAATTTAGAAAGCTTTGGATTACAAGGATTAATGCAGCAGCCAGAATGCATGGACTTTCTTACAGCCGGATGATGAATGGCTTAAAGAAAGCCGGGGTAGAAATAAATAGGAAAATGCTTGCTGATTTAGCAGTAAATGATAAAAATGCCTTTGCCGAGCTTGTAGAAATTGCAAAGAAGAATTTGAATTAAGATTGATTTCTAAGTGAGGGTTTTGATGACGGTGTTTGTACTAAAATCAAAAAAGGAAAAAAATATTTTACGACGATTAACTCCTGCGCAAATCCTGGTTTTGGGATTTGCAGGAGTTATTCTTTTAGGTACAGTTTTATTAATGTTGCCAATTTCTTCTAAAGATGGAACGGTAACTTCTTTTCTAGATGCTTTATTTACTGCAACTTCGGCGGTATGTGTTACGGGTTTGGTAGTGCTGGATACTGGGACTTATTGGTCGCTTTTTGGGCAAGTTGTCATTATGCTCTTAATTCAAGTGGGCGGCCTTGGATTTATGACTATAGCTACGCTTTTTGCTATTATTTTAGGCCGCAGGATTAATTTACGAGAACGAATTGTTATTCAAGAAGCCTTAAATCAGGCAAGTTTAGAAGGGATAATTAAGTTAACAAAACAAGTTATTGTATTTACTTTTGGTATTGAAGGAGTATTCGCTGTTATCTTAGGCTTGAGATTTTCACAGGATTATGGATTTCTTACCGGTATGTGGTTTGGTGTATTCCATGCAATTTCGGCATTTAATAATGCGGGTTTTGATTTAATAGGAAATTTTAAAAGCTTAACTCCTTATGTGGGAGATATTCTAATAAATCTTTCTATTGCCTTTTTGATCATTGCTGGTGGTATTGGATTTTATGTTATTTCAGAACTTTCTAATTATAGAAAAAAAGGAAGATTATCCATCCATACCAAAATAACCTTAACTACTACCGGAATATTATTATTAGTTGGGACGGTTGTAATTTTTATAATGGAATATGGTAATGGTAAAACTTTAGGAGCGCTACCTTTAGGACATAAACTCTTAGCGTCTTTTTTTCAAGCGGTTACTCCTAGAACTGCAGGTTTTAATACCTTAGACATTGCTTCCCTTCATCCTGCCACCCAGTTTTTCATCATTATTTTAATGTTTATAGGGGCATCTCCAGGCTCTACTGGAGGTGGTGTTAAAACCACAACCTTTGCTGTTCTGACTTTGGCCGTGGTAAATATCATTCTCGGGCGTGACGAGATATTAGTTTATAACCGTCGTTTACCCCGAGAACAAATTTTTAAAGCTATTGCTATTGTTATGATTTCGTTGGCTTTAATCAACATTGTTACTTTTATACTTACTTTTACCGAAGGACACAATATCTTAATGAATATGTTTGAAACTGTTTCAGCTTTTGGTACTGTAGGGCTATCGATGGGACTGACGCCTGAACTATCAAAATTTGGTAGGGTTTTAATAATCTTAATGATGTTTTTTGGACGTTTGGGTCCTCTTACCATTACTTTTGCTTTAGCCCAGCGGCGGAAAAAAGCTTTATTTACTTTACCGGAAGAAAAGGTTATGGTTGGATAGGAGATGAATCTTTATGGAGTCGAAACAATTTGGGGTTATTGGCCTTGGACGCTTTGGCTCTAGCGTTGCTAAAACCTTAAGTGAATTGGGCTACGAAGTGTTAGCTGTGGATAGCAGTGAAGAACGGGTGGAAGAAATAAAAGATTATGTAACCCATGCGGTCTGTGCTGATGCCACCGATGAGCATACCTTAAAGGCTGTAGGTATTAGAAACTGTGATGAAGTGGTTGTGGCTATTGGGCAGGAAATGCAAAATAGTATCTTAATAACTTTAATGTTAAAAGAGATGGGGATTAAAAAAGTCTGGGCCAAAGCTCAAAACGATTTGCATGGTAAAATTTTATCTAAAGTGGGAGCTGACCATGTTATCTATCCTGAGAAAGAGATGGGGATTAAAGTTGCCAATAAGATGGTGGCTAACAACATTTTAGAATTTATTGAACTATCCGAGGAGTATTCTATCCTGGAAATTTCAATTCCGCCTCGCTATTTAGGAAAAACTATTAAAGAAATTGATGTTCGGGCCAAATACGGCTTTACCATTTTAGCCATTAAACGGGGAAATCAGTTGTTAATATCTCCCTCTTCCGATGAGCAATTTCAGACTGGTGATATCTTAGTTTTAATTGGACGGAATGAAAACTTTAAAAAGCTGGAGCGGGATATAGGTGATTAAGAAAATAACCAGCAAAGAAAATCCTTTCTACAAGCAATTAAGAAAATTGTATCATGAAGGAGCTTATCGGCGTAAAACAGGTTTATTGGTGGTTGAAGGGGAAAAACTTGTTTTTGAAATAATTAATGGTGACTGGACAGTGGAGCAGTTAGTAGTAAGTGAGAGTTACTGGAAGAAAAATGTTATTTTTAAGAAATATAAGAAGTATAATAATATAATTATTTTACCTGACAGTTTATTTAATGGAGTTTCAGATTTAATAACCCCAGAGGGAATTATTGCTGTGGTTGAAGCAAAATCTTTAACATTTCCGTGGGAACAGGATGGCGCCTTTTTAATTCTTGATGGCTTACAGGACCCTGGGAATGCAGGAAATTTGCTCCGGGCAGCTCTGGGATTCGGGCTAAAGGGGGCAATTTTACTTCCACCGGCGGTTGATGTCTATAATCCAAAAGTAATAAGGGCATCAGCTGGTGCATCGCTAAAGCTTCCAGTTTTACGAATGGAGGCTAACAAGTTAATAGAGATTTTTCATAAAACTAAGTTCCCCCTATTATTAGCGGAAGCGGAAGGGGGAATGGAAGTCTTTAATTACAAGTTTCCAACAAAATTTTTCTTAGCCATCGGTAGCGAAGGGCGAGGTATTAGTGCTACTCTTGAGGGTTTACCTCATCAAAAGATTTTTATTCCCATGCCAGGGGCAATTGAATCTCTAAATGCTGCTTTAGCTGGCGGAATTATTATGTATGAATGGGCAAAAAATAGAGTTAACTTGTAGTATTTTTTGAATTGTGCTATAATTAAGCAAGAAAATACAAGGGGTGGGTGGCATGGGGGAGTATTTGGCAAAATTTTGGTGGAGTGTTTTTGAGGCTACCGGTTCCTTGACAGCGTATCTTATTTATAAAAAGTTAATCAGGCATTAAAGGCGATGACCGGGAGAAGTAGGCTAGGTCTTTGCCATCCAGGGAGAAAGGGCCATAAGACTGGAAGCCCTTTTATGGCAGAGCAGTTGAAGTTCGCCCGTGAGCTTTCCGCTGAAAAGGTAAGTAGGCGGTAACGGATTCTTCCGTTAAAAAGAACGAAAGGTGTTTGCCTTTCGACTGAGGGAGCTTTATGCTAATTAGGGTGGTACCGCGGAAACGATAGCTTTCGTCCCTAAAAAGGGCGGAAGCTTTTAATTTTATCTGGGAGGGATGAATTTTGAATACCGAGGAGCTTTGGCAATCTTATTTATATGAGGTTAATAAAGTCTCCAATTTAACTGAATTACAGACGGTAAAGGTTAAATTTTTGGGTAAAAAAGGAGAAGTTACCCTTGCGCTTAAAAGTTTAAAAGATTTACCACCGGATATTCGTCCGGAAGTGGGACAAAAAATAAATGCTGTAAAAAAATTAATAGAGGAAGATTTGGAGAAAAAAGAACAGGAGCTGGCCCAAAAAGCTTTGGCAAAAAAACTTGAACAGGAAGCGATTGATGTTACCTTACCGGGTTTTCCTTTACCTTTAGGCAAACTTCATCCGTTAACTGTCGTCCAACACCGGGTCGTGGAAATTTTTACTTCGATGGGCTTTGCGGTTGCTACCGGACCGGAAATTGAAAAAGATTATTATAATTTTGAAGCATTAAATTTACCCAAGGAGCATCCCGCCCGGGATATGCAAGATTCTTTTTATATAACGGAAGAAGTACTCTTAAGAACTCATACCTCTCCAGTACAGGTACGGGTTATGGAGAAATTTGCGCCAAAATTGCCAATTAGGATAATTTCACCTGGGAAAGTATATCGCCGGGATGATGATGCCACCCATTCGCCCATGTTTGCCCAGTGTGAAGGACTTGCGGTGGACAGAAATATTCGTTTTTCCGATTTAAAGGGAGTTCTTTTAACTTTCATTAAAGAATTATTTGGGCCTAAAACAAAAATGCGCCTAAGGCCAAGTTATTTTCCCTTTACGGAGCCTAGCGCTGAGGTGGATATATCATGTGTAATGTGTGGTGGCGTCGGGTGTAAGGTTTGCAAAGGTTCTGGCTGGCTGGAAATTTTAGGCTCAGGGATGGTTCACCCCAGAGTTTTGGAAATGGCCGGGTATGATAGTAGCCAGGTTACAGGATTTGCTTTTGGTATGGGTTTAGAGCGGATTGCTATGCTTTTGTATGGAATTGATGATTTAAGGCTCTTTTATGACAACGACCTTCGTTTCTTGCAATTGTTTTAAGGGAGGTGGGCTCGGTGAATATATCGTTTAACTGGATTCAAGAATTTTGTGAAGTACCCTTTACAGCCCAAGAGCTTGGAGATAAATTAACTTCGGTAGGGGTAGCAGTTGAAAAAGTAACTTATTTAGGAAAGCTTGAGAAAATTGTAGTAGGAGAAATTCTTGAAGTAAAAGCTATTCCTGAAACGGAACTTTATAAAGTAAAGGTTTCAACTGGAACTGGTATTTATGAAGTTATTACGGGGGCAAAAAATGCTTTTATTGGGGAGAAGTATCCTTTTGCCCTACCCGGGGCCGTATTGCCAAATGGAATAAAAATTGAAGAGCGCAAAATTCGGGGATTTATTTCCCAGGGAATGCTGCTTTCGGCAGAAGAGTTGGGGCTTTTAGAAAGAAAAGGGGTCGAGTCGGGTTTAATGATTTTACCACGGGAAGTACCGGTGGGTGAGAATATCGCAAAAGTTTTGGATCTTGATGATTATCTGCTGGAACTCGATTTAACCCCCAACCGGGGGGATTGTCTATCGGTATTGGGGGTTGCCCGGGAAGTAGCTGCTTTAACTGGACATAGGTTAAAATTGCTTGAGCCAGAGTTACCTTTGTCCGAAAGTGAATGTCCGGTGAAGATTACGATTGCCAATCCAGAATTATGTCATCGCTATATGGGGATTGTTCTTACTAATGTTAAAGTGGGGCCTTCCCCCCTTTGGCTTGAACAAAAGCTTAGAAAATCAGGGATTCGTCCTATTAATAATATTGTGGATGTTACCAATTACATATTACTGGAGTATGGACAGCCTTTGCATGCTTTTGACCTTGAAAAGCTAAGTGGGCCTGAAATAATTGTACGAAACGCAAAACCCGGAGAAAAAATAACTACTTTAGATGGTGTAAGTCGCGAATTATTGCCGGATATGCTGGTTATTGCTGACCGGGAGAAGCCAGTTGCTATAGCGGGAATAATGGGCGGACAAAATACAGAAGTGGATTTGGAAACAAAGGCCATTTTAATAGAGTCTGCCTGGTTTAACCCTGTATCAGTCAGGAAAACAGCGAGAAAACTAGGATTACGGACCGATGCTTCCCAGCGATTTGAGAAAAATGTTGATATTGAAGGAGTTAAGCGGGCTTTAGTTAAAGCGGCGCAAATGATTTGCGAGTTGACAGGAGGAACTATTCAAGGAAAGTTCGAAGATGTTTACCCGAAAAAATTTGAGCCTAAGGTTATTGCAGTTAATCTTGAAAAAGTGGAAAAGTTTCTGGGTATATCATTAAACCTTGTAAAAGCTGAAGAAATATTAGAGTCGTTAGGCTTCAAAGTTATCCCGGGTAATAATAAGCTGTTGGTTGAAGTACCAAGCTATCGCCCTGATATAGCATTAGAAGCTGATATTTATGAAGAATTTGCCCGTTATCTTGGGTATAATAATTTTCCTGATACTTTGCCGGTAGGCCTTACCACTAGTGGATACTCCCCGGAATATAACCTTGAATATAAGGTAAAAAATCTTTTAGCAGCCCTTGGACTGCAGGAAGTGATTACTTATAGTTTTATTAATCCAGAGTCTTATAAAAAGCTTGGGCTTTCAGTGGATGAGGTACTGGAAAAAAGTGTAGTTCTCTTAAATCCTCTAAGTATTGAACAGTCGGTAATGCGAAAAACTTTGCTTCCAGGCCTATTGGATGTTGCTAAAAGGAATGAGAACCGGCAGCAAGAAAATTTAATGCTTTTTGAAATTGGTAATGTCTTTGAAAAAAGTAGTGAGGAGTTACCGCTGGAAACCAAATTTATTGGTGGAATCGCTCTTGGGAATAAACCTGGAAATTGGTTTGGAAAACCTCAAAAGTATGATTTTTATTATGTAAAAGGGTTATTAGAAAGCTTTTTTACAGCTTTAGGGATAAAACTTTATAGCTTTTTACCGGCAAAAGACTTACCTTTTCTCCATCCAGGAAAGGCTGCCCGGATTTATATAGAGAGCATTGAGGTGGGTTTTATTGGTGAACTTCATCCTCTTGTCCAAAGAGAATTTGAATTTAAAAACTCGCCTATTGTTTTTGAGCTAAATTATGATGTGCTAAAAACTGTTGTAAAACAAGATAAAAAATTTACACCCCTTTCGCCTTATCCTGAAGTTAAGAGGGATATTGCTCTGGTGGTTGAACGGGATATTCCGGCAGGGGTTTTACTGGAGGTTATTGAAGGTTTAGCCATTCCTACTTTAAAAGAGATCGATATCTTCGATGTTTATGAAGGGGAGAAGTTAGGGTCAGGTAAAAAGAGTATTGCTTTTTCTTTAACCTTTAGTTCAATGGAAAAGACTTTGAGTGATGAAGAAATTAATAATACAATAGCTTATATTGTTAATGCTTTACAAGAGAAAACCGGTGCCGTTTTAAGAACTTTTTAACAATATCCCCCCTAAATGGGGGGTATTTTTAAAGGATTTTTCTAAAAAGCGAGGTGATAAATTGAATCGAATTGAGGTGGAAATAGACGGGGAAAAATACTATTTAAAAGGCAGTTTACCGGAAGGGGAAGTTTTAGAACTTGCTCGCAGTTTAGATGAAAAACTAAAAGAAATAAAGGAGAAATATCCAAAACTACCCTGGCATTGGTATTACGTGTTACTTAGTTTAAATTTAGCAAAAGAACTTAAGGACTTAAAGCAAAAGTATGACTTAGTTGCTGCTGCCCTTAATGAAGAAAGTGGGGACAGGGAATGATTAATTTAAAACTTAGTAAAATCTTTGAAGACTTTGCGGTTATGCTTGAATATAAAGAAGAGAATATTTTTAAAATCAATGCTTACCGTCAGGCGGCTCGGGTCTTGAAAAAGACCAACGATTTGGATAAATATGTAATGGAAGACCGTCTGGGGGAACTGCCGGGAATTGGGAAAAATTTAAGAGAAAAGATCTTAGAATATTATCGGACCGGAAAAATTGCTGAATATGAAAATTTAAAAAAAGAAATTCCTTTAATCATTTTTGATTTGTTAAAGATACCGGGAATAGGGGTAAAAACGGCAAGACTTATTTATAGGAGTTTTAATCCCAATACCTTAGATGAGGTTGAAAGCCTGGCTAAAGCCCACAAATTAAAAGAAGTTGCTGGAATTGGTAGTAAAACGGAGCAGCAAATCTTGGTAGGGATAGCATCAATTCGGGAATGGCAAGAAAAAATTCCAGTAAGCCTTTATAGCCGCAATGTAAATGAGATCCTCGAAATAATCAAAAGCATACCGGGAGTGGAGAAAGTAAGTGTAACTGGTCGTTTAAGGTTAAAAGAAGAAATAATTCCCTATTATCACTTTTTGATAGTTTTTAATAAATCCCCAGACGAATTTGTAAAGATTATGGAAAATCTCGGGTACACCCTGTTGAGTCAAGAAGAAGGATTTCTCTTTTTAGCTCCTGAAGGATTTAAGCTTAAAATAGAGTTTTGTGCAAAAAATAATTGGGGAAATAAATTGTTTAGTACTACTGGTCCTGAAACTTTTCTCAGTGTCTTTGGGGTTTTAGACGATAATTTTGCGGAAGAAGAAATGATTTTTAGTACTAAAGGTTTACCTTTCATAGAACCGGAATTGAGGACAGCGGACGGGCTTTTTGAATTTCTACAGGAAAAAGAACTTCGGGATTTACTTACCCTTTCGGACATCAAGGGGGATTTGCATATTCATTCCCGGCATAGCGATGGGGTATGTACCATAAAAGAATTAGCTATTACGGCTCAAAATAACGGCTATGAATATCTTGCTATTACTGATCATTCCCAAAGTCTTACCGTCGCCAAAGGACTTGATGAAGCAAGACTTTTAACCCAAATCGAGGAAATAGAGAAGTTAAACCAGGAATTATCGGGAATTACTATCTTAAAAGGAATTGAAGTTGATATCTTAAAGGATGGTTCATTAGACTTGCCGGATAAGCTGTTGGCCCAGCTGGACATTGTGGTTGCTTCGGTTCATACGGGTTTTAAACTTCCTGGAGAAGAACAAACCGTAAGAATTATAGAGGCTATTAAAAACGAACATGTGGATATTATTGGTCATCCTACCGGTAGATTATTGGGACGTCGAGAACAATATGACGTAAATGTCGATGAAATCATTTATCAAGCAGCTAAGTACCATACCGCTCTAGAAATAAATAGTTCCCCGGAACGGTTAGATTTAAAAGATGAATATGTAGCCCGCGCTCGTAAGGAAGGGGTTCTAATTTCTATTAACACTGATGCCCACGATATTCATCGATTAACTAATGATTTACAATTTGGAGTTATGGTGGCGCGCAAAGCCCTTTTAACCAAAAACGAGGTCTTAAATGCGAAAGACTTAAAGTCACTCAAAAAATTCTTAAGAAAATAAAGGATAATATTGCCAAAATTATTTAAGTTTTTTATTATAATAGAGGTGCTTATGATTTTACCAAGAGAATTTTACGCAGGTAATGTTTTAGAGGTTGCTAAAAACTTACTTAATTGCTATCTTGTTCGGGAATATAGCGGTAAATTGCTAATAGGTAAAATTGTGGAAACGGAAGCTTACCACCAGGACGATCCGGCTTGTCATGCTTATAGGAAAAAAACGCCTAGAAATGAAACTATGTTTGGTCCACCTGGACATGCTTATGTTTATTTTACCTATGGGATGCATTACTGTTTTAATGTGGTAACGGGTGATGTTGGCCGAGCGGAAGCGGTTTTAATTCGTGCTTTAGAACCAATAAGTGGGATTGAGGTAATAAAAGCATTACGCGGTAATAAACCGGAGAGGGAACTATTACGCGGCCCGGCAAAATTAACCCAGGGGATGGCGATTGATTTAAAGTTAAACGGCCATGACTTGACTCTTGGTAAGGCGTTGTACATTACGGAAGGTGAACCTTTGTCCCCAGAGGAAATTGTTACCACTACGAGAATTGGTATAAATGCGGGTAAGGAGCTACCTTATCGGTTTTATATAAGGGGCAATAAATTTGTTTCAAAAAAATAAAAAGGAGTGGGAAGATGAAACTGAAAGAAATTTACGAATTGGCGGTGGAAATGGGGATAGAAAGCGACCCCCGGGGTAAGGAACAAGTTTTAAAAGCATTAGAAAAAGAAAAAAAGCGATATGAAAAACTTTCGGAAAAGGAAAAAGAGGAGTATGATTTAGAAAAACTGACCAATCCCTACAGTGATACCCGGGTATATTTGGGGGATTTTGAACAAGAAGTAAATACGGTGTTGGTAGGTATTGATATGGAAATTGGTGAAGTTTTACTGGCCGATCGTCTTACCGAGAAAGGAACCAAAATTGATTTAATAATTACCCATCATCCGGAAGGCCAGGGTATTGCCAAGCTTTATGAAGTTATGCATTTGCAAGAAGATATCTTACACCAGCTTGGGGTGCCTATAAATGTTGCCGAGGGGATAATGGCTCCAAGAATCGGGGAGGTAAAACGCGGTTTAATGCCTTTAAACCACAACCGGGCAATTGATGCCGCAAGGCTTTTAGGTTATGCCTTTATGAGTGTCCATACCCCTGCGGATAATTTGGTTACTACTTATTTAACCAATTATTTTGCTGAGAAAAATCCCGAAACCGTTGGCGAAATTGTTGACTTTTTAAAGGAGTTACCTGAATATAAAGAAGCTACCAAAATTGGGGCAGGGCCTACCATAGTAGTGGGAGCACCGGAAAGAAGATGCGGTAAAATCTTCGTTGATATGACCGGAGGCACCAGCGGCTCCGATGAAATGTTTTCAAAGCTTTCTACTACTGAAGTAGGTACTATTGTTACAATGCATTTATCGGAGAAACATAAAAAAGAGGCCGAAAAGCATAATATAAATGTAGTTATCGCCGGTCACATGGCTAGTGATTCCTTGGGGATGAACCTATGGCTGGATAGACTTGAGGGAAAAGGGGTTAAGGTTGTTGCAACCTCTGGTTTAATTAGAGTTAAAAGATAAAAGCGTGGTATTAACCACGCTCTTTTACCTATTTAGGGGGTAAAAAAATGTTTAAAAAGCCAGAACTTTTAGCACCAGTTGGAGCTTATGAAAATTTAGTAGCTGCAGTGCAAAATGGGGCCGATGCAGTATATTTTGGTGGTAAATTCTTTAATGCCCGACATTTTTCTGAAAATTTTACTGATGAAGAAATAGTAAAAGCTATCAATTACTGTCATTTACGGGGAGTAAAAGCTTACATAACCTTAAATACATTAGTAACCGATAGCGAGCTAAAGGAAGTATTTAGGTTTTTACAAAATATTTATAAAGAAGGGGCAGATGCTGTTATTGTCCAAGATTTGGGATTGGCTAAAGTCATTAGAGAATACTTTCCAGACCTCAATATCCATGCCAGTACCCAAATGACACTTCATAACAGTAAAGCCATATCGTTAATTAAAGAACTGGGAATTAAAAGGGTTGTCCTAGCGAGAGAATTGTCTTTAGTGGAAATAAGAGAAATAAAAAAGAAAACTGGCGTTGAGTTAGAACATTTTATCCATGGTGCTTTGTGCATTTCTTACTCGGGGCAGTGTTTAATGAGCAGTATTATTGGACAGCGAAGTGGCAATAGGGGGAAATGTGCTCAACCCTGTCGTTTGCCCTATAAATTAATTAAAGATGAAAAAGAAATCGGTGAAAATTTAGGGGAGTATCTTTTAAGTACCAGAGATATCAATTTAAGTGCTTATTTGCCCGATTTAATAAAGGCAGGAGTTGATTCGTTTAAAATTGAAGGGCGTATGAAACGACCTGAATATGTGGCAACGGTAGTTAAAGTTTACCGAGAATTGATAGATTTTTATTTTAATGACCCGCAAAATTTCCATGTTAGTGAAGAACAGGATAGAAAGCTACGTGAAATTTTTAATAGGAATTTTTCGACCTCTTACCTGTTAGGAAAACCGGGGCAGGAATTAATGAGTTATAATCGCCCCAATAATCGGGGGGTTTTTGTCGGTAGAGTTTTAAGGTATGATGAACGTAAAAATATGGTTCGCGTAAAGTTAGAAGACCGCTTAGAAGAAGGGGACGGGGTAGAAATTTGGGTTAAAAAAGGTGGACGATTAGGAGTAGAAGTTGGGAGCCTTTATCGGGGTAAGGAAAAAGTAGAAAGGGCAGAAAAAGGTGACATTGTTGAGTTTTACTTTCCAGAGCGGGTATCTGGGCAGGACCGGGTTTTTAAAACATCAAGTCGTAAATTGCTGGAGGAGGCAAGGGAAAGCTTTGTCCGGGAGCGGGAAATAAAAAAATTCCAATTAAAGGCTGATGTGATTGCCCGCCGGGGAGAGCCGTTACGGTTAATTATTACGGACGGTTTTGGCCACCGGGTTGAGGTGGAATCGGAATATGTTATAGAAACTGCTTGCAAACGACCGGCAAGCTTGGAATTTTTGCAAGAACAGCTAAATCGCCTTGGGAATACTCCTTTTTTTATCGATGAAATAGTTGCTGAAGGATTAGAAGAGGGGGTTATGATTCCCGCAAGTGAACTAAATAAACTGCGCCGCGAAGCCATTGAAAAGCTAGCGGATAAGATTATTAAAGAATATAAAAGAAAGCCAATTCGCGAAAAGCTTATCCTTCCGGAAAGTAGAAAGCAAAAACAAAACTTTTTTAAACTTGCGGTTAAAGTAGGAAGTACTGAAGCAGCCATAAGCGCTTTACGAGCTGGGGCAGATATTGTTTATTTAGCAGGCGAAAGGTTTTTTAAGAAACCTTATAAGTACGATGAAATATTTTTAGCGCAAAAAGGTACTCAAGAGATATGGCTTCATACCCCAAGGATTACTAAGGACCACGAATTAGAATTGTTTTTGCAAGAAATTTCTAAGGGGTACAACTTTTCAGGGATTCTGGCGGGGAATCCTGGCATTATATCTTATGCTAAAAACTTGGGATTTAATCTTGCTGCGGATTATTCTTTTAATGTTTTTAATTCCCTGAGTGAAGAGGTTTTGTACGATTGGTCTTTGAAACGAGCAACGATATCCCTAGAACTTTCCTTTAAAATGCTTAAGGAAACGGCAAGATTTGCAGAAATGGCTAAAGAAGCTGTAGTTTTTGGGGATGTACCTTTAATGGTAAGTGAATACTGTGTCATTGGAGCTGTTGCGGGAGGCATGACTCGGGAAAAAAACTGTGGCAGGGTATGTTATTTTGGGGATTATTACTTAAAAGATCGATTAGGCGTCAGGTTCCCTGTAAAAACTGACCAATTTTGCCGAATGCATATTTTTAATAATAAAAAACTAAACATTTTAAAAAATCTCTCGGAGTTTACTGAGCTTTTGGGAATTGAGTATCTACGACTTGAGCTTCCTTTTGAGGAGCCGGATAGGGTATCTAAAGTGGTGAATATTTGGCGAGAGGAAATTACGCGTTTAAATCAATTAGGAGAATGGTATGAACCGGAGATAAAAAGCATGGAATCTTTACAAAGTCTTTATCCTGAAGGCTTTACCACTGGGCATTATTTTCGAGGAGCGGAATAAAAAATGAATCAAAAAACGTTAATAAGACTTGAGTTTCCGGAAATTATCCAGAAGTTATATCAAAAAGCAACTTCCTATCCAGGAAAGCAGCTGACATTAAAGCTTCAACCGCTATCTAGTCCGGAAATTATCGAGGAAAAACTCTTGGAAGTTGAAGACGGGCTTTTATTCTTACGATTTAAAACGGTGGATTTAAGTTTACTTTCGGATTTATCCGATGCTTTTCTTAAACTTACAAAAAATAGCATGCTGGACGGGCGGGAAATTTATCGCGTAGGCCAGTTAATGAAACTTTCCAGAGATACGCTACAGGAAATCCAAAGAGGTGACTACCCAAGACTAAAGAAAATTGCTAATGGGTTATATTTTGATGAAGCCATTATTAAAGATATTGAAAGAAGCTTTTGGCCGGAAGGTACGGTAAAAGATGAGGCCTCCGAGGAATTAAAAAGAGTTCGGGGTCAAATTGCCCGTTTAAAAGAAAAAATGCGAGAAGCGGTGGAAAAATATCTTAGAGATCCTGAACTTGTAAAATTCTTGCAAGAGCCTCTTATTTCCGTACGAGGAGATAGGTTTGTCTTACCGGTGAAAGCTTCATTTAAAAATCAGGTACCGGGAATTATCCATGACCGTTCCAATACGGGACAAACATTATTTGTTGAACCTTACAGTGCCGTTGAAGCTGGGAATGAATTAAAGGCGTTAGAACTTTTGGAAAGAGAAATCATTGAAAAGATTTTAAGAGATTTTACTAATCGATTAGTTATAAGACAACAGGAGCTAAAGCTAACTTATGAGCTTTTAGGAGAAATAGATTTAATTTTAGCAAAGGCACATCTTGCCCTGGAGATGGACGCCTATAAACCAAAAATCACTACTAGTGGAATTTTATCCTATAAGCGCGCCCGACATCCGCTTTTAGGAAAAAAAGCAGTACCTTTTGACTTAACCTTAGGAAAGGACTTTGATTTACTTATTATTACAGGCCCTAATACCGGAGGAAAGACTGTTACCTTAAAGACCATTGGCCTTTTAGCTGTAATGGCGAGAGCGGGGTTGTTTATCCCAGCTTCTCCTGATACGGAAATAGGTCTTTTTGGTGAGGTTTTTGTTGATATTGGAGATGAACAAAGCATAATTCAATCTTTAAGTACCTTTTCTTCTCATTTACTTAATTTAAAATTTATATTAGAAAATGCTCGTGAAGGAGATTTAGTATTGTTGGACGAGCTAGGGACCGGAACTGATCCCCGTGAAGGGGCAGCATTAGCCAAAGCAATCCTTGAAGAACTCCGGCAAGAAAAGGTCAAAGTTGTTGCCACTACCCATACCAGTGAACTTGCTGACTACGCCCTGCAAACGGAAAGAGTGGAAAATGCTTCGGTAGAATTTAACCCAGAAAGTTTAAAACCTACCTATCGCCTCAATCTTGGGAAACCGGGACGCAGTAACGCTTTATTTATTGCTCAAGGTTTGGGAATAAAAAGGGAAATAATAGATAGAGCAAAAAGTTTCTTAAAAGAGGAAGAAGTTAAACTCGATCAACTAATTCTTGAATTGGAGCAGGAGAAAAAGCAGTTAGAAAAGACCCAAAAAGAAATTGAAGAATTAAAATTAATTCTCAAGGAGAAAGAAGCTAAACTTAACTTTGAATTAGAAAATCTTGAGAAAACCAAAGAAGAAATAATAACGAAATATCGGGATAAATATCGGCAAAAGCTTTTGGAGGTCGAGCGGGAAGGACGATTACTGCTAAAGGAAATTAAAGAAAGGATTAAAGAGAGTGAAGCCAAACTTCTCCCAAAAGTCCTAGAAGATGCCCGCTTAAAAACCAAGAAATTTTCCGAAAGATTTGAGATGCCCATTGAACCACTTAAACCCTATCGCCCTCAAGTAGGAGAGATTGTGGAATTAATTGATATTGGCCAAAGGGCGGAAGTTTTAGAGGTAGGGGAAATGAACGCTGTGGTACGGGCAGGAATAATGAAGCTAAATGTAAGCTTTGACAAAATAAAACCGGCAAAGAAACAGGAAAAAGAAAAAATTAACAGTCAAATTCAGGTTGGTAGCCTTCGGCTTAACAAAGCCACTCTTGAGTTGACCAAAAAGCAAAACTTTAACGCAGAGCTCGATATTCGAGGAATGAATACTTTAGAAGCCGAGCCAGTAGTTGAAAAATATCTGGATGATGCTTATTTAGCGGGAGTAGAAAAGGTCAGAATTATCCATGGCAAAGGCACTGGAGCCTTAAAAAAATTCCTCTGGGAATATTTAAGAGAAGTTCCCTTTGTTAAAAAATATAATTTTGCCCCGCAAAATCAAGGGGGAGATGGGGCAACGGAAATATATTTAAAGTAAACCCCTCCTAATTGTTAGGAGGGGTTATTTGATTTTCATTACCTTGAGGGGCATTATCATTACCTTGAGGGGCAGGCTTTATTTGGTGTTCGGGAATATCACAATAAACTTTTGGAACCTTATCTTTGGGAAACTTTTTAATAGTAACATATTGAGGTGGACAACCACCAGTTTCACCAGCTTTTGGAATTAGCGCTAGGAAATCCTGGCCATTGTGGGCCGGGTCAGTGCAGACAGGGACTTCTACTTCCTGAACCGGGGATTGGGTATTAGGCCCGTGAATATTACATTTTTCTCTGGGTAACCTTAAGGAATAATCTAAAACGTAATTAGGTACTTGATAAGGTAAAGCAATTAAACTTACCGTTAGCTTATTGGGACAATATTCAGTTGCCAGCAAATGGGAGTCAGCACAAATTTCTACTTTTACATGGACATTACAAATTTTTGTCGGTACTGTTCCTTTGGCAAAATAATCGTAAACCAACTGGTCTTGAGGGCAGTTGTCACCGGGTAACTGACCGGATTTACCACAGACAGTTGCTTTTATAACGCCGCTTGGTTTTTCAAAATCCGACTTAGGTACATTCTTTAGGGCTTCGGTCATGATTGCTTTAAAAATTCTAGCAGGATAAATACCCCCAAATCCCCGGGGAATAGGTTGGGGTCGGTCATGGCCTACCCAGACTGCAGTAACTAAATCGGGAGTATAGCCAACAAACCAGAGGTCTTTTCCTTCATCGGTAGTACCGGTTTTACCGGCAACCGGTCGATCTAAGCGAGCAGCTGAACCTGTACCACCGGGCTTAAATATCACATCTTCAAGCATTGACGTAATGAGGAATGCAGTTTCCGGTTTCATAGCTACCCGCTTTTTAGGTTCATTTTTAAATAAAACCTCTCCGGAAGCGGACTCAACCTTAATTATGGCTGTAGGTTCTACGTAAATTCCCTTATTGGCAAAGGCTCCGTAAGCCGCCGCCATTTGCAGGGGGGTAACTCCATCGGTAAGGCCTCCTAGAGCAATACCAAGGTTTGATTCAAGTTTAGGATTTAAATCAATTCCCAGCTTTTTGGCAAATTTAAAGGCATCGGCAAAACCAACTTTGTCAAGGAGCTGAACAGCAACAGTATTAACTGACCTGGTGAGAGCTGCTCTTAAGGTAATTAACCCCCGATACTTGCCATCAGAATTAGAAAAGGAGTGATTCCCATATTTTATTGGTCGGTCGTCAATTACCGAAGCTGGAGACATTCCCTTTTCAATTGCAGGTCCATAGGCAATAATTGGCTTAAAAGCTGAGCCTGGTTGTCTTTTAGTACGGGTGGCTCTATTCCACTGGCGGAGCTGGTTATGTTCGCGCCCACCCACAATTGCCTTGATTTCGCCGGTTTTAGGATCGAGAACTACTGCTGCGCCCTGGGGCTGTAAAATTCCATTTTTATCTCGCTTGGATTTCGGAAAGTTTTTAGGGTCTTTTAGAGCTTTTTCGGAAGCTTCCTGGATTTTGGGATCTAAGGTGGTATAAACCCTAAGCCCGCCCCGAAAAACCCGGTCACTTCCAAACTTTTCTGTTAGTTGCTCAATTACATATTCCACAAAATAAGGATATTTATATTTATTGTTATTACTATCAGATAAAAGGTTGGGATTTAGAATTAAAGGTTCTTTTTTAGCTTTTTCTGCTTGTTCTTCAGTTATGAATCCGGCTCGGAGCATTTTATTTAAGACTATATTACGTCGGTTTAAGGCTAGCTCTTTATTATTTAAAGGAGAATAGCGGCTTGGCGCTGGTAGTAACCCAGCTAAAAGAGCTGATTCGCTTAAGGTTAATTCATTTAAATCCTTGCCGAAATAAGTTTGAGCAGCAGCCTTTATTCCATAGGCTCCTTCGCCAAAATAACTCCGGTTCAAATACATTTCTAAAATTTCATCTTTTGTAAAAGCTCTTTCAAGCTGAATAGCTAAATATGCTTCTTGAATTTTTCTTTTAAGGGTTTTTTCAGGAGTTAGAAAAGTAAGTTTAACCACCTGCTGGGTGATTGTGCTTGCTCCTTCTTTAGGTGCTCCGTATTTTAAATCTTCAAGGGCTGCTCTTAAAATAGCTTTCAGGTCAATTCCGTGATGTTGGTAAAAACGGGTGTCTTCAGCGCCAATAACTGCTTTTTTAACAATATCAGGAACCTCTTCGATTTTTACGGGAATTCGGTTTTCACTGCCGTGGACTTCGGCAATTATATTATTATTTTTATCATAAATTAAGGTTGTTCCGGAAAGTTCTAACATTTTGGGTGAGAAAGTTGGGACATCTTTTAGGCAATAATAAATATATCCTCCAACGCCAATTGATGTAAAAAAAGCTAAAAGGAGAAATACCAATAAGGATATGAGAACCCACTTTGGCATCCGCTTGCGTTTTTTTCGCACCTTCTTACCTCCTTTTACTTAAAAAACATTATAGCATATCTTACTATTTATGTACTGAAAAAGTTTTGCCTTGACGTAAAATTATGGAATAATACATAATAAATATTAAGTTTATTAGTGATAATTTTTTATGATGGAAAGGGAGATGCCAGTGGATGAATTAAAGCGGCAACTTGAAATAATTAAAAGGGGAGTTGTGGAAATCGTTCCCGAAGAGGAACTAATAGAAAAGCTAAAAAGATCTTTAAAAGAAGGTAAACCTTTAAGGGTTAAGCTTGGCCTTGATCCTACTGCACCGGATATCCATCTAGGACATACTGTGGTTTTACAAAAATTAAAGCAATTCCAATCCTTAGGACATGAGGTAATAATTATTATTGGTGACTTTACAGCGCAAATTGGTGACCCAACTGGGAAAAAAGAGACTAGAAAACAGTTAACGTGGGAAGAAGTTTTGCAAAATGCTAAGACCTATCAGGAACAGATTTTTAAAATTCTGGATCCCGATAAAACAAAAATGGTTTTTAACAGTGAATGGCTGGCAAAACTTAATTTTGCGGATGTAATAAAACTTGCATCGAAATACACTGTTGCCCGGATGCTGGAAAGAGATGATTTTGCTAAAAGATTTAAAGATGGACAGCCAATTAGTATTCATGAGTTTTTTTACCCCTTAATGCAAGGGTATGATTCGGTTGCCTTAAAGGCAGATATTGAATTGGGAGGAACTGACCAGAAGTTTAATCTTTTAATGGGACGGACATTGCAAAAAGAATACGGTCAAGAACCGCAAATTGCTATCATGATGCCAATCTTAGAAGGAACCGATGGCGTGCAAAAGATGAGCAAAAGTCTTGGGAACTACGTTGGAATTAATGAATCACCCCAAGAAATGTTTGGGAAAATAATGTCTATTCCTGATAGTCTTATTTTGCGTTACTTGGAATTATTAACATCTGTTCCTATGGAAAAAATTAATGAAATGAAAACGCAAATGGAACTAGGGCTATTAAATCCGCGGGATGCAAAAGTTTTTTTAGCAAAAGAGATTATTACTCAATATCATTCAAAAGAAGCTGCGGATGAGGCGGAAAAAGAGTTTATAAAGATATTTAGGGAGAAAGACCTGCCCGACGAAATTCCCGAGTATAAGGTACCCAGGGAATTACTAGAGGGAAAGGGAGTGCTTTTACCTAAAGTTTTATTTAACGCAGGAGTGGTAAAAAGTATAAGCGAAGCAAAAAGGTTAATTTCCCAAGGAGCAGTTTTAGTAAACCAGGAGAAAATAAACGACATTAATTTTTATTTAGATAAAAAAACAGCAGCGTATACGGTAAAAGTTGGCAAACGGCGGTTTTTAAAAATAATTTTAGAAGAGTAACAGTTTAACGGCGACCATCATAACCTATCTTAGAATCCAGGGTGGTGGTCGCCGTGTATTTAGCCCCTTATCAAATACAGCGTTTAAAGTCCTTCTTTATTTTAATGGTCATTTTATTACTTATATTCACTTTAGTGGTGGAACATTACTTAGGCAGTTTATTTTTAAATTTAGCAAAAATCCGAATAAATCAATTGCTTACCGAAAAATTTACTTACATTGTTCTTCAGGAAGTCGCTAAAGCAGATTTTCAATATGAAAAATTAATTCATATTGAAAAAGATGAAAAAGGAAAGATTACGCTGGTTCAGGCAAATACAATAATTTTTAATAAATTTGCGGCCACTGTTGGTAATAAACTTCAAAAGGAAATCAATTCACTGGCAGCCCAAAGAGTTGAAATTCCGCTGGGACAGATGTTTGGAATAAGAGTTTTAGCTGCTGTCGGACCAAAGATTAAAATTCGTTTTATACCTATGGGATTTGTGGAAGTAAAATGTAGCGATTCTTTTCAATCGGGAGGCTTAAACCAAACACGGCACCAGCTTTATATAACCTTGAATGCCAGTTATAAAGTGGCAATACCGCTAGTAAGTGCCCCAGAAAAACTTTCATATAAGCTTCCAGTAATCGAAACAGTTATAGTAGGGGAAGTACCACAGATAATGTTGCCTTCATTACAAAAATAAAAATGCTGGTACGGAATGTGCCGGCGTTTTTTTATGGGTCGTACGTTTTTACCAGAAATTAGCCCTTGAAGAAAGGGAAAAGGATTTGGTATATTAATAAAGCGTCCCGTAGGCGGCGGAAACAACTGGAAGCAAAAAAGGTCAAAAAACCGCTTGACAAGGGAGCACGAGATGTGATAAATTAAGAATCGTCGCTGACGGCGAATGCCGTCGAAAGTAAGCGGTACCTTGGCAAAGAAATAACGGCAAGCGGACCGTACTCGAGAAGGGGTACGGAAGCAAAAAATAAGGAGAAGCTTGGATTAACCTTTCATAGGACCGAGCCTACGGAAGTAGGTTTAGATAACGGGGTTCCCAAAAA
>NZ_BDJK01000016.1 GCF_001950255.1 Carboxydothermus pertinax | reverse complement strand
GGTTGTGGCCCATTGGGATCCGAGGTTACGATGCAATAAAGCTGTCCGGTTTTGGGGTCGGTATATACACCCGGTTTAGATATAACATTCGAAGCCGCTAACGTAACCGGTACGGAAAAGAGAAGAACCCAGGAAAGAAAAGCCATAATCATAATTCTTTTCAACCTTTTGGCATTTCCCTTGCGAATCACAGGTTTCACCTCCTTCCCCCCAGTTCTATAGACCATTGGGCAAGCTGCGAGTGGGTCTGCCTCAATTGATTCCATAGCATTTATTTTAATTCCGAACTTTATCTACCAATATTGCTTATTAATACTTTTTCTTAGTAAAATTATAGCAGCTAGCAAAAAAAGTGTAACGAGCATTTTTTGTAACTTTTTGTCGAATTGTCGGACTAAAAGGGGTAAAAAATTTGTGCGGTATCCAGCGCGGCAAAGGGAAAATTTATGTCGTGAGTAACCTCTGAATTTTAACCACTATAAGCTAAGGAGGCCGTAAGCTTTTGCCTACGGCCTCTTTCCTAATTTAACTTTACCTTTTTTTCATAACGTTTTGTTGGAATTACCAGCAAAAGGTTAAAAATCAGTACCAAAATTAAAAGCAAAGCGGCGCTGCCATCGGCAATGCGGGTAGCATCGGGAATTAGTCCTTCGGAATTAACATACCAGAGGTGGACGGCCAGGGTTTCTCCCGAAGCGAAAGGATTTAAATCAAATAAAAAACGAGAAACGGTAGTTCCGGCAGTGAAAATCAAAATAGCTGATTCGCCGATTGCTCTTCCAGCGACCAGCGTTACCCCGGTAATAATACGCGGTAGAGCAGCAGGTAGTACTACCCGAA
Source organism: Carboxydothermus pertinax (assembly GCF_001950255.1). Taxonomy (NCBI): domain Bacteria; kingdom Bacillati; phylum Bacillota; class Clostridia; order Thermoanaerobacterales; family Thermoanaerobacteraceae; genus Carboxydothermus; species Carboxydothermus pertinax. Next base: position 20,481 of record NZ_BDJK01000016.1, on the reverse strand, counting down.
ATAAAGTTTGGCTTTTTGTTGCACCCAATGCCAAACTAGCCATGCGGTATGATTTGGGAACAGCTCGTACAGCTTCCTCAGTAACTCTAATAAGTACCGGTAAATTTAAAAGGGAAAGAGTTAACGCGCCGCCGATAATGGTAAATCCAAGCCCCAGGAAATTAACAAAAATGATCATGCCAAAAAGCCCAAAGACGATGGAAGGGACGGTCGCTAACATTTCGGTACTAGTTCTAATAATATTAACTACCCTTCCTGGGTTGGCATATTCTGCCAGCCAAATGCCTGCTCCCAAGCCTACAGGTAAAGAAAAGACCAGTGAAAGGGCTAAAATATAAAAAGTATTAAACAGCTCCGGTCCTACACCTCCACCGGTTTCCATCTCGGAGGGAGGACCAAAGATAAAGGAGGGAGTTAAAACTGGCAATCCGCGTTTTAAAATATAAAAAATAAACGCTGTCAGGATACCAAGAATGGTGATACCCGCCAAGGTTAACGTAATTGTAGCCAACAAGTCCGCAAATTTATTTTTTTTCAACGGCCTTCCTCCTTGGGAGTGGTAAATTTACGTACTAATAAAATTAAACCTAAAGAAACAAATAATAGCACAAATGCCATTAAAAAGAGAGCATTGTTCCAAGTAGAATTAAAGGCAGTATTCCCCATTTCCATCACAATTTCCGAAGTCAGGGTAGCAGTGGGTTGAAACAGGGAACGGGGAAAGAGTGGTGTATTGCCAATAACCATTTGCACTGCCATTGTTTCGCCGATAGCTCTGGCCATCCCTAAAACTAACCCGGTTATAATTCCCGGAGCTGCTGCCGGCATGAGAACATGCCAGAGAGTCTGCCAGCGGGTTGCTCCCAGGGCATAGGAAGCTTCTTCTAACGATCGGGGAATCGACCGCAGAGCATCCTCGGCAAGGGACAAAACCGTAGGTAAAATCATTATTGCTAAAATAATTCCGGCTGCCAGCAACCCAAAGCCGTTTTGGGTGGGCGAGATGTCGCGAATTGCTGGTACAATTACTGTAAGTCCAATCCAGCCATAAACTACCGAAGGAATCCCGGCAAGTAAATCCACAACGGTACGCAAATAATCTGTTAACGGTCTTGGTGCAATTTTAGCCAAGAACATAGCACCGGCGATACCTAAAGGTCCTCCCAGTACCATTGCCAGCAATGTAGCTAGAAGAGAGCCAGTTATGAAAGTTAGTGCCCCAAAATGGTTTTGTTCTGGAACCCATTTGTGACTTCCAAAAAATTCTAAGGGACTTACCTCTAGAAACGTCTTTAAACCCTGTTTACCAACAAAAATAACAATAGCTGCTATGGTAAAAGTAACTACCATAGCAGTTAAGAGAAATAGATACTGAATATAAAGTTCAATTTTTTGTTTTTTCACTGACATAAACCGCCCTTCTATATCACGGTTTATTTCATTTTCTTCATTGATAGAAATCCTAATTTTTCCACATAGTTATTTTGAAATTCATCACTTAAAACAAAGTCCAGGAAATCTTTTACCACACCTGTAGGCTCACCTTTCGTATACATGTGTTCATAGGCATATAAGGTATACTTTTTATTATAAACGTTTTCTGGAGTGTACTCTACTCCATTATATTTTAACACTTTTACAGAATTATCGATATATGCTGCATCAATATAGCCAATTGAACCAGGGGTTTGAGAAATTGCTTTCCGCACCGCTCCGTTGGAATCCTGAATTATCGCTTTATCGGTAAATTCTTTGCCATCTAAAATGAGATCAGTTATAATTCTTCGCGAACCAGAAGATTTTGCCCGATGGATAATGGTGATTTTGGCGTCACTACCGCCAACCTCTTTCCAGTTGGTGATCTTGCCGGTAAAAATATCTGCCAGCTGTTTTTTGGAAAGATTGTCCACTTTGACATCAGGATTGACGATGATAACAAAAGGAGCTATGGCAACTTGATGGTCAACTAAACCTTTACCAGCAGTTTCGGGGTCTTTTTCGGCAGCAACATCGCTATTACCGATATCAACGGCTCCCTCAATTACCTGCCTGAGCCCTGTAAAAGAACCTCCGCCAGAAACATTCACGGTAACTTTAGGGTTTTTGTCCATGTACAACGTTGCTGCTTGTTTTGCTAATGGTAGAAGGGCGGTAGAACCAGAAAGGGTGATTTTGCTTTGCTGGGTAGTTTGCTTATTTTGCTGGGGTGCTTGCCCACTTTTTTTAGCACAGCCACCAGCAACCAGCAAAGCCAATACAATGATGCTGATAATCGCTACAACTCCATACTTTTTCACCTTTTTCTCCTCCTTGGGATAAAATTTTCTTGTCTTTAATATAACCGGTAAATGTTATTTTTTTTCGAGCAGGAAAGTTAACAAAAGTTAAAAAAAGGTTAAAGGTATGTTTAGCGGTTCAGAATAATCCCTGGTAGTAATGTTAAAAAATAAGTCCGGAGAGTTAAAAGAGTCGGAGATTTATGGCTTTTTTCCTTGTTGATACATATTTTTTAAGCCCTTACATAATATAAACTTGATATAAAAATTAAATTTAGAAAGGAGAAGAAAAAATGTTTAAACACGAAAAAGTTTTATTACATGAAGTGGGAGTAGAAAGGCCAAACCCCAGTTATGCTGCAATGCTTCAGGAACAATTGGGTGGACCTCATGGCGAACTAAAGGCTGCCATGCAATACCTTTCTCAAAGTTTCAGAATAAAAGATCCAGCACTTAAAGACCTATTCTTAGACGTAGCAGCAGAAGAGTTAAGTCATATGGAAATGGTGGCTACAACTATTAATCTTTTAAATGGTCATGAGCAAGATGCCAATAATGCTATTGTTGGTACGATCGAAGCCCATGTTTTATCTGGATTAAATCCAGTGCTAACTAACGCTTCAGGGGAGCTTTGGACGGCGGCGTATGTTGATGTAACCGGCGACATTGCTGCAGATATTCTTTCAAATATTGCTGCTGAACAGCGGGCAAAGGTAGTGTATGAGTACCTGTATCGACAGATAAATGATAAAAAAGTGCGGGAAACGATTGATTTTCTCTTAAATCGCGAAGAAGCTCATAACACCCTTTTTAGGGAAGCCTTTAATAAATTACAGGAAACCGGCTCCTTAAAAGACTGGGGCGTTACCCAAGATTCAAAGTTATACTTTGATTTATCTACCCCTGGAAAATACTTTTCGCTAACTAATCCAAAGCCGCCTAAATTTGAAAATTCTCAATAATTCAATTAAACTACTCTCCCTGTACGAGGGGGAGTAGTCTTTTAAAATTTAATAATTTTAACTCTTTTTTAATTCCTTTGTAATGTTGTGAATTAACAAACAAAATAATGTGAAAATTTAGACTTTACAAACAATTAAATCTGTTTTATAATTTTTATAACAAAGAAAAAGCAGGGGAAGGAGATAAAAAATGGCTTTTAAATTTAATGGCTGTAATTGTGGTAGAGAAAAAGGGTGCCCGGCAGCTCCTCACTGTCCGACCGGAGCGCTTTATTACGAACCTGAGCTTAACCGGGTATTTTACGATGAAGAGTTTTGTTTTGATTGCGGTAAATGCCTGGAAACCTGCTCGGCATTAGAAAAATAATCAAGAACTAATCCACCGGGAGAAAATCCCGGTTTTTTATTTAAAAATCTTCGAAATATGTTACAATAATTAAGGTATCAGAAATCAAAAAAGTACCATAATTAAAGGAGTGACTTTAAATGGAGATGGAAAGAAAACTTTCCCTGGAATTTGCCCGGGTGACAGAAGCGGCTGCGGTGGCATCCGCCCGCTGGATGGGCCGGGGTGATAAGCATAAAGCGGATGAAGCGGCAACTGAAGCGATGCGGGCTGTTTTTGATACTTTAGATATCCGCGGGGAAGTGGTGATCGGTGAAGGGGAAATGGATGAAGCCCCGATGCTTTACATTGGGGAAAAATTGGGTACCGGCTATGGTCCGGCTTTAGATATTGCGGTGGACCCTTTAGAAGGGACGAACCTTGTAGCTAAAGGTTTAAACGGAGCAATTGCGGTGGTGGCGGCAGCTCCCAAAGGTTGTCTTTTAAATGCACCGGACATGTACATGGAAAAAATTGCCGTAGGTCCGGCGGCGGCGGGGAAAATACACTTGGATGCTCCGGTCAAAGATAATCTTAAGATCGTAGCGGAAAGTCTTAACAAATCGGTGTCTGACTTAACTGTAGTAATTTTGGATCGCCCCCGCCACGAAAAAATCGTTAAAGAAATACGGGAAGCGGGAGCCAGAATCATGCTTATTTCCGATGGCGATGTTTCGCCGGCAATAGCCTGTGCTTTTGAAGATTCCGGTGTTGATATGATGATAGGTATTGGAGGGGCTCCGGAAGGGGTATTAGCTGCGGCGGCCTTAAAATGCCTGGGAGGAGAATTAATGGGGAGACTTGTTCCCGAAAATGATGAACAAATGGAACGGTGCCGGAAAATGGGGCTTAGTGACCCGCGGCAAATTTTAACCTTGGATGATCTGGTAAAAAGCGATGACATTTTTTTTGCCGCAACCGGTATTACCAACAGTAACCTACTAAAAGGAGTGCGGTTTACGGCAAACGGGGCCTCAACCCATACCCTGGTGGTACGGGGGAAGACAGGGACTATAAGATTTATCGAAGCACTTCACCGCTTTGATAAAAAACCACTATATAATTTAGCAGGTTTGAATGTTTAAAAATATTAAATAAAAAATAAAAAAAATTAATTATAAATTTTCAGTAAATCTCTTGTGTTGGTATCAGCGATAAAGTATATTTAAATTAGCGAATATTCCTAATCACAAGGATGGTTTTTATGGCCGGTTACTGCGGGAAGTTGCTACGGGTAAATCTTACTACCGGTGAGATTAAGAAAGAACCGCTGGATTTGAATGTGGCCAAGAAGTTTTTAGGCGGGCGGGGTTTAGAAAGTTACTTTTTATCTCAGGAAATTGACCCCGGTATTGATCCTTTAATCTTTGCAACGAATATGGCTTAGATACGATTTCTGCAGGTGCTACTATTGCCTGCGCAATGGAGCTTTACGAAAAAGGTTATATTAAACGAGAAGAACTAGATGGTCCGGAATTAAAATTTGGCTCGGTGGAAGCAATTATTGAATGGACCCGCAAGATGAGAGCCGGTGAAGGCTTTGGGGCAAAGCTGGCCCTTGGTTCTTACCGTTTAGCTGAGTCTTATGGAGTTCCGGAATTTTCAATGTCAGTGAAAAAGCAGGAGTTACCGGCGTATGATCCACGGGGGGTTCAGGGACATGGTCTTCAGTACGCAACTTCCAACCGTGGCGGCTGTCACGTCCGGGGTTACCTGTTTTCACCGGAAATTCTTGGGTCTCCGGAAAAAATTGACCGTTTTGCCTTAGAAGGGAAAGCCAACTGGGCCAAGGACTTAACGGCGGTCATTGACTCTCTTGGCCTTTGCCTTTTCACCTCCTTTGCCTTAAATGCCGATGACTATAGGGATCTCTTTAATTTCATCGTTGGGGAAAATTATACTACAGAAGAAATTTTAACTACCGGTGAGCGGATTTGGAACTTAGAGAGGAACTTTAACCTGAAAGCCGGTATTGCTCCTACGGAAGACACCTTGCCCAAACGGCTTTTAGAAGAACCGATCTCCGATGAGCCGTCCAAAGGACATAAACACCGCCTGGCAGAACTCCTGCCCGAGTATTACAAGGTGCGGGGTTGGGACGAAAAAGGGGTGCCAACCACTGAAAAGTTGCAAGCTTTAGGTTTATAAGCAACTAAAAGCAGGGATTTTCCAAATGGAGTCCCTGCTTTCTTAGTACAAGGAGAGAGCAAAAAAATATGATTTTGCAATTTAAAGACTACCAGATAGTTCTCGATCCCCAGCCGGATATCAAGGAAATATATCTTGAATTAGCAAGTTTATGTAATTTAAATTGCCGCCAATACTACCGTAATAGCTGGAGTTATTCTGGGGGCTTTATAGAGAAAAAGACCTGGGAGAAGGTCTTAGAGGAAGCAAAAACTTTGCCTTTGCTTAACCGGATTGTTTTAGGGGGTATTGGCGAACCACTGCTTCATCCGGAAATAAAGGAAATAATTGCCAAAATAAAAAAGATGGGGCTTAAAATAAGTATAACTACCAATGGTTTCCTCTTGTCTAAAGAGATGGCTCAAGATTTTGTAACCTTAGGGGTTGATGAAATCATTGTTTCCGTTGATGGGTTTTTGCCGGAAACTTTTGCGGAAAATCGGGGGGCAGATATAGGTAACTTATGGAGTAATTTAAAGCAACTTAATTTAATAAAACAGCAAAACAAAAGCAGCCACCCGGAAATATTAGCGGAGATGGTGGTAAATAAGAGAAACTCCCAGGAGATTTTTAAACTTATTCCCAGGCTTTTAGAGTATAATATTAAAGTTTTGTATGTTAGCCAGCTTATGCCGGTAGTAAGAGAAAAAATAGAAGATATTTTTTACCAGAAGTATCCCGATGAGAAGCTTTTAGAGTGGCGAACTTTAACTGCCCGGGCTTCCATGTATTCTGGGGTAAAAGTCCTATTACCGGAAATGAGGCTTAATACTCATCGTTCCTGCCGGTTTGTGGAGGGCAAAAAAGTAGTGGTGCGGTTTGACGGTGAAGTATCTCCTTGCTACCGGTTTTTACATGATTCCCGGGAATACGTTTTTGGCCGGGAAAAGGAAATTCGGGCAGTAAGTTTTGGGAATGTTAATAAAGAGAGCCTGGCGGGGATCTGGACGAAGGAAGCTTTTGTTAAATTTCGCTTTTTAGAACACATGAACCACTATCCCTCCTGTCCCGACTGCGAATGGGTTGACGGCTGCGATATGGTTTGGAATATTGAAGAAGACTGCTGGGGCAATAAGCCGTCCTGTGCTGATTGCCTTTGGGCTCGGGGGTTAATCTTCTGTCCATAATCTTTTTGGAGGTGTTTTGATGAAAATTGAAATTAGGTTGTTTGCAACTTTTCGGGAAGGAAGATTTAAAAAAGAGGTTTGGGAGCTGCCTGAAGGGACCAAGGTTATAGATGTTTTACAGCGGCTAAAAATAAATCCGGAGGAGGTAGCGATTTTACTGGTAAATGGTCTTGATGGGACACCGGAGCAGGTGTTAAACGATGGGGACTACATCTCCCTCTTTCCTCCAGTGGGAGGCGGTTAAATGTTAACTAAAGGAGAAAAAAATCTTCTGGGCAATATTTTTCGCCGGGAAAAAATAAAAGAGTTATCGTTAGAGGAAACTTACCGCCTTGCGCAAGAGACGGGGTTAAGTATTAGAAGCATCGAATATTTTGCTTTGGAAAATGGTATTGTTCCGCAGAAATATGTTCGCAACATTGGAAGCTTTACTGTTGCTGGACAAAAGAAACTTTTAGCTTCGAAGGTAATGGTGGTAGGGTTAGGAGGACTTGGGGGTTATGTTCTAGAAGAGTTATGCCGGGCCGGGGTAGGTGAAATAGTTGGGGTAGATGGGGATGGGTTTGATGAGACAAATTTAAACCGTCAGCTTTTAGCCACCGAAAAAAATATTGGACAGAAAAAAGCCAATAAAGCCAGAAAAAGGGCAGCGGAGATAAATCAAGCGGTGGTGTTCAGTGGCTTTGTAAGTAAGGTCGAAGAGCTTCCGGAGACCGCCTGGCAAGGGATAGAGCTTATCTTTGACTGCTTGGACAATGTAGAAAGTCGCCTCTACCTCGAAGAAAAAGCAAAAAAACTTGGTGTTCCCTTGGTGCATGGAGCTATAGGCGGTTGGTACGGCCAGGTCGGGGTTGTTTTTCCTGGGAGTAACCTTCTAGCAAAGATTTACCGGGAGCGGAAAAAAGGTATCGAACAAGCTCTTGGAAATCCACCCTTTACCCCAGCCGTGGCGGCAAGTTTAATGGTGGCGTTAGGGATAAAATTACTTTTAGGGACGCTGGAAAAAGAAAGCGTAGTTTATTTCTTTGATTTAAAAAATATAGAGTTTTTTGACATTAGCCTCTGAAAAAATTGTTTAAATATTCACATATACGGCTTGATTTACCCATTTGGTTTTTCTTTAAAAACACCAGGAGTAAACAATAGTTTACGGATCAACACAGTTGGTTAATGCAAGAGATGTAAAGCGTTTCAACAATTTTTGCTGGTTTTAACAATTGGGAGTGTCTATAAATTAGACACTCTTTTTTATTGGCTGAAATCGTTGATATTTACCGAATTTAAAATAATTGTGACTATAATAATTTGTTATACTGTCTAAAAAATAGACAATATTGTAAAAAAATATTATAATATTCTATAATATTTGCACTGGCTTGAATTTTGCAAAAAATAGTTTAGAGCAATAATGCCCGTTATAAAGGAGGGAATTAGACTTGGCCATTACTCGAAGAGAATTCTTAAAACTATCAGCCCTTTCGACTGCTGTTTTAATGACTGCTGAATTGGGCTTAGATAATAGTAAAGCATATGCCCAGGCCCAAAAGTACCGGATAAAAACTGCCAAAAAAACTCCAACCTTATGCCCTTTTTGTAGTGCCGGCTGCGGTATGCTTGCCTACACCGATACCAAAACGGGAGAATTACTTTATGTGGTCGGGGATCCGGATCATCCGGTAAACCGTGGCGGTGCTTGCAGTAAAGGGGCGTCGATTTACCAGATAAGGAATATAGCTCCGGGTAAACCAAACCCCAAGAGGCTCACCACGCCTCTTTATCGGGCTCCGGGAAGTAAAGAGTTTAAAGAGGTTACCTGGGAATGGGCAATTTCGGAAATTGCCAAACGAATTAAAGATACGAGGGATCGGACTTTTATTAAAGAGGAAGACGGAATAACCGTTATGCGTACTGACCAAATTGCTTGTTTAGGCGGTGCAGCCCTGGATAATGAAGAAACTTATCTTTTACAAAAATTAATGCGCGGACTTGGGGTAGTATATATTGAGCACCAGGCCCGCCTCTGACACAGTTCCACGGTTGCCGGTCTGGCACCAACTTTTGGCCGTGGGGCGATGACTAACCACTGGATAGATTTAAAAAATACCGACTGTGCCTTAATAATAGGCGCTAACCCCTTTGAAAACCACCCGGTTTCAGCGAAGTGGTTAATGGAAGCCAAAGTAAAACGGGGAGCTAAAATCATCAGTGTTGACCCCAGATTTACTAGAACTTCTTCGAAGGCAGATATTTATGCGCCCCTGCGGGCGGGGACTGACATTGCCTTTATTGGGGGCATGATTAACTATATTTTAGAAAATGAACTATATGATCATGAGTATGTAGCAAACTATACCAATGCTTCTTTTTTAGTTCACGATGATTATAAATTTGCAGATGGCTTATTTAGCGGCTATAACCCCAAGGAACGTAAATACGATTTTTCCACCTGGGAATATAAGAAAAATGATAAAGGTGAAATTGAAAAAGATCCGACTTTAAAAAATCCGCGGACGGTATTTCAACTGTTAAAGCAGCATTATTCCCGCTATACCATTGATAAGGTATGTGAAATTACAGGCACGTCTAAAGAAATATATTTGGAGGTAATTAAAACCTTTGCTCAAACTTCCCAAAAAGGGAAAGCGGGAACGATTTTATATGCAATGGGTGGGACCCAGCATAGCTGTGGTTCTCAAATTGTAAGAAGTTATGCTATTTTACAACTATTACTGGGGAATGTTGGCATTCCAGGCGGCGGGGTAAATGCGCTGCGCGGCGAATCCAACGTTCAGGGCTCTACGGATTTTGGTTTATTAAATAATAATATTACCGGTTATATTAATACCCCGGTTGCCAAGCCAGAACATAAAGATTTAAAAGCTTACTTGGAGAGTGAAACTCCGAAAACCGGCTTTTGGAGTAACAAACCGAAGTTTTTTGTAAGCTATTTAAAAGCAATGTATTTTGACAAAGCTACTAAAGATAATGAATTTGGCTATCAGTGGTTCCCCAAACGGCACGCAAAGAAAAATTACACGTATATTGGTTTATTTGAAAATTTGGCCAAAGGCGAATTAGAAGGAATGCTTTTATTTGGCCAAAACCCCATTGTGGGTGGCCCTAATTCTAACCGGGAAAGAGATGCCCTAAAAAACCTCAAATGGATGGTAGCGGTAGACCTTTTTATGACGGAAACGATGCGTTTCTGGACGGAGGATGCAGGAAGTAATCCTGCCGAAGTGCAAACCGAAGTATTTATTTTGCCTGCTGCAGCATCCTTTGAAAAGCAGGGGAGCATAGCTTCTTCCGGACGGTGGATTCAGTGGCGCTGGAAAGCTGTTGAACCGCTTGGCCAATCTAAGGCTGACCTTGATATTATTCATATGCTGGCTTTGGAATTAAAGAAACTTTATGCCAGTAGTCAAAGACCGGAAGACGAACCAATTAAAAACCTTTACTGGAATTACGGTAACGCTAACGAATGTGATATCGACCGTGTAGCCCGGGAGATTAATGGTATAGATCTTACCACCGGGAAACAGGTGGAAAACTTTTTAAAGCTTGCCGACGACGGCAGCACTCTTTGCGGAAATTGGATTTATTCTGGTTTTTATCCGGAAACGGGGAATTTGGCCCAAAGGAGAGAACAGGACGACCCCAGCGGCCTTGGCCTTTATCCCAAATGGACTTACGCTTGGCCTTTAAACCGGCGGATTTTATACAACCGGGCATCGGCCGATCCTACGGGTAAGCCATGGCATCCGGATAAGGCGGTTATCTGGTGGGATGAAAGCCAGAAAAAATGGGTTGGTTATGATGTTCCCGATTTTAAAGCGACAATAGGGCCCGGTGACCCGGCGTTTGTTAACCCTTTTATTATGCAAACCGATGGCAAAGGCTGGCTTTTTGCTCCCCAGGGCAAGTTAAATGATGGTCCTTTCCCTGAACATTACGAGCCCTGGGAAAGCCCGGTACAAAACTTACTTTCCTCGGTGCAAAACAACCCGGTAATTAAAGTTTGGCGGCCGGAAGAACAAAGTGATGCTCAAAATTATCCATACGTTGCAATTACATATAGGGTATCCGAACACTGGCAGGCAGGGGCCATGACCAGGAACCTGCCCTGGCAAGCGGAATTGGTTCCGGAAATGTTTGTGGAAATAGGAGAAGAACTGGCCCGGGAACTGGGGGTAAAATCCGGGGACGAAGTAATCGTTGAAAATAAACGGGGAGCTATTAAGGTGAAAGCTTATGTCACCAAACGGATGAAACCTTTAATGGTAAATGGGGTTAAGCGGCATCAAGTAGGGTTGCCCTGGCATTTTGGTTTTCAGGGTTTAGTCACCGGAGAAACTGCCAATAAACTTACTCCTTATCTGGGGGATGCCAATACCATGATTCCCGAATACAAGGGGTTCCTGGTAAATGTAAGGAGGGCTAAATAATGAACGGTATGTTTATTGATACTTCCCTTTGTGTTGGCTGCCGGGGCTGCATGACTGCCTGCAAAAGCTGGAACGAATTACCCGGGGAAAAAACTACTTTTACCGGGAGTTTACAGAGTATGCCCGATACCACACCTAAAACTTATACATTAATTAAGTTTTATGAACATGAAGAAAACGGGCGTCTTCGCTTTGACTTTTTTAAACAGCAGTGTTTTCATTGCAGTGAAGCAGCTTGTGAAAAAGCCTGCCCGGAAGATGCAATTTATCATACCAAAGAAGGGGCGGTAGTGCGGGATTATGACCGGTGTATAGGCTGTGATTACTGTCAGAGGGCGTGTCCTTTTAATATCCCCCGGATTGACACTCAAAACAAGAAAATGCATAAATGCACCTTGTGTTTTGATCGGTTAGAAAACGGAGAAATTCCGGCTTGTGCCCAGGCGTGTTCTCCGGGAGCTATTAAATTTGGTAACCGGGATGAGCTGTGGGAGACAGCCCAAAAGCGGCTGGCGGAGGTTAAAAAGAAGTATCCTAAGGCTAATCTTTATCCTTCCGATAAAAATGCTTTGGGAGGAACCGGGGTATTTTATCTTTTAATTAATGAGCCGGAGTTTTATGGGCTTCCGGCAGAGGCAAAATTAAAAACTACCTTTTCCCTCTGGCATGATGTGGTAAGACCTTTAGGGAAAATTGTGCCAGGAATAGCGCTTGGGGCTACCGTTATAGCGGCGGTTACTAATTCGGTAAAAAAACAACGGGAGGAGGGGCACGGTGAGTAATAAAATTTTTCGGTTTAATAAAACTATGCGCTTTTTTCACTGGTCGTATATTACCTTTTATTTTATTTTAGCTATTACCGGGGCTTTTCTATACTTTGATTTTCTTGATTGGTTAAGGCCTCTTTTTGGAGGAGCCCAGGGGGCACGCATTGTTCACCGGGTTGCGGCAGTAGGGCTTATCGTTTCCCCGATTATCTCTTTTCTTTTAAATCCTAGAGAAATTTGGGAAACCCTAAAATACGCCTATTCCTGGAAAGCATCGGATTTAAAGTTCTTTGGGGAGTTTATCAAAGAGTTTTTTGGTGGTCATGCTCATTATGAACCCCAGGGCAAATACAACCAGGGGGAAAAGTTAAATATTGTTTTGCAAAGCTTGGGGTGGCTTTTATTTATAATAAGTGGTATTGTTTTATGGCGTTTTGAGAACTTTTCGCCGGAGGTGGGAATGATTGCCCTAATTGGCCATGATATAGCCTTTATCTTTACTTTAGCTTATGCTATTGGCCATATCTATCTGTCTCTCTTCCATCCGGTGACCAAACCAGCTTTAAAAGGAATGCTTACGGGCTATGTAGACGAAGAGTATGCCAAAAATCACCATCCTTTATGGTATGCTGAAGTACAGCCGGTAAAAGGAGAGGCCAAGAAAAAAGCCAACACGAAATCCGGATTTGTAACTACCCAAAAATAAAAATCGGGGGCCTTTTTGCCCCCGGTTTTATCTTTTAAAAAACGGAGGAATACCGATGGAAGCGAAAAAACTTGTAAGTGCTCTAGAAAAATTAATCGCAGAATTTGCAGATAAGTTGTTATTAAATATTTCCTGGAATGGAAAGTTACCAGTGGTGGAAAATGTGGAAGGGGAGTTTTTTGAAGAGAAAATCATTGAGTTTTTAACAAAAGTAAATTTAAAACTAATTTCTCTGGAAGTGACTTCTCGGAAGATTAATTTCCCCAAATTAATTACAAATTTTAAAGAGAGAGGAAGTTTTGCCAAGCTTTTAAAGAATGATCTTGAAGATGGGTTTTGGGAAGAACTTGCCTTTAAGCAAAAGGTAAAAAAAGAAATTCTGGCCTTACATTTTTTGATTTTAAGAAGAAAAATGCTTAGGGAGTTAAATAATCTATCATTAATTGATAAATCTAACCATCAATCCTGCCCGATTTGTGGTACAGCTCCCGGCTTTGCCGCAATTACTCCGGCGGGAGAGAGAATACTTTTTTGCTTAGAGTGCCATCATGAATGGCATTATTATCGCTTAGGTTGTCCCAAGTGTGGCAATAAGTTCCATGAGGATTTTCTCGAAATACACCTTGATGGCAAGGAAGAAACCCCGTATTTTGGGGAAGTATGTAAAAAGTGTGGAAGCTATTTAAAAACCAAAAAGCTAAAAAAGGATGAGGAAAAGATTAACCCCAATTTAGAAGACGTGGAAAGCCTCTTTCTTGATTATCTTATCCCCAAGAAAATAAATTATTAAAAAAATTTAAGAAGTTTGATAAAATAAAAACAAGGGGGTTTTAGCATGGATGAAAAAATTAAAATTGAAGTAGAAAAAGTAGCCAAGGACGGTAAGATTCCCTGTAAGGTGGCTTTAGAACTGGCAGACCGCTTAAATGTACCTCCCAAAAAAATTGGGGATGTTGCCAATGAATTAAAGATAAAAATTGCAGCCTGTCAGCTGGGCTGTTTTAAATAAACGGTGACGCTTTATGAAAGACCTATTAAATTTAATTACTCCCGAAGAAGCTCTTTATCTTTTAAAAAGTAATTTTAATGTGTCGTTAAAAGCTGCAGAAATAGAACTTTCCCAGGCTTTTGGGAAAATATTAGCAAAGCCGGTAGAGGCCCAGGAAAACCTTCCACCCTTTTCCCGTTCTACGGTGGATGGCTATGCGGTTTTTGCCGAAGATACCTTTGGCGCAACGGAAACCTTTCCAGTGTTGTTAAAGCTTAGAGGCGAAATAGGAATGGGGGAGGTTCCGGAATTTACCCTGGGACCGGGGGAAGCAGTGCGGATTTTTACCGGTGGGGCCTTACCCGAAGGTACGGATAGTGTTGTTATGGTAGAACATACCGAACAGTTTGACGAGGAAACAATAGCGGTAATGCGGCCGGTAGCACCAGGAGAAAACGTAATCGCTGCAGGAGAAGACTTTAAAGAGGGGGAAGTGGTTTTAGAAAAAGGGACACGGATTCGCGCCCAGGAACTTGGGGTTTTAGCAGCTCTCGGATATGGTAGGGTAACGGTATATAAACCATTAAAAGTTGGTATTATTTCGACCGGTGATGAACTGGTACCGGTAGAAACAAAATTAAAGCCTGGACAAATTCGGGACACCAACGCCTATCTTTTAGTGGGGCGAATCCTGGATTTAGGGATGCAGCCAGTGTATTTTGGAATAGTTCCCGATAAATTTGAAGAATTAATGAAAGCAATTAAAGCTGCCCTCAGCGAAACCGATATTGTTCTTTTATCCGGCGGAACATCCATGGGGGTAAAGGATATGGTTGTTGATGCCATAAATAGTCTGGGGACACCAGGGGTTTTATTCCATGGCCTTGCCATAAAACCTGGAAAACCCACTATAGGCGGTGGTATCAATGGCAAACCTATCCTTGGCCTTCCCGGCCATCCCGCATCAGCCTTAATGGTTTTTGAACGAATTGGTGTTCCTTTTTTGAGTTATCTCTCCGGTTTAAAAAGTAGCTATGAGCCACGAGTAAAGGCTACTTTAACGATAAACCTTCCCTCGAAAACTGGCCAGGAAGATTTATACCGGGTAATGTTAACCCAAAAAGAACAAAACTATTTAGCAATGCCGCTTTTAGGAAAGTCTGGACTAATAAACACATTAACCCGAGCCGATGGCTATGTAATTGTACCGTTAGATCTTGAAGGACTGCATGCAGGGGAAGAAGTGGAAGTCATTTTGTTTTAGGGGGTTTATTAAAATTGGCCTTTTATTTAAACCAGGTACCTTTTGAAGAGGCATGGGAAAATTTCGAAAGCGAACTTTTAAATGTTAATTTTTTTCATCCCCGGGAGGAAGAAATTGAAACCGTTTTGGCGGTGGGGCGGATAACTGCCAAACCGGTTTTAGCTCATCGCTCTAATCCCCATTACAATGCCTCAGCGGTGGATGGCTTTGCAGTCAAGGCTAAAGATACCTTTTATGCCCGCGAGACAAGCCCGGTACTTTTAAAACCCGGAGAAAACTGTCTTCGGGTCGATACCGGGGACCTCTTACCGGAAGGATATGACGCTGTTATTATGGTGGAAGACGTCTTTTATCCCGAACCCGGGGTAATTTCAATTATTAAACCGGTAACTCCGGGAACCAATGTTCGCTTTATTGGGGAAGATTTTAATGAAGAGGAAGTTTTGCTGCCGGCTTTTGCCAAAATAAAGCCTGCTGACGTGGGTGCACTTCTCGCGGGAGGAGTTAAGACACTAAAAGTATTAAAAAAGTTAAAAGCTCTTTTTATCCCTACCGGGGATGAAATAGTACCAATAACAAAAGCTCCTGAACCGGGGCAAATTCCTGATACTAATTCCTCTTTTATTAAAGCAGTACTTGCCGAGTACGGATATGACACTGTTATTCATTCCATTGTAAAAGATGATCCGGAGCTTTTATATAAAGCTGTCAAAGATAACTTAGATTTATACGATGTTATTATCATAAATGCCGGCTCTTCTGCCGGACGGGATGATTATGCTGCCCAGGTAATTGAGCGTTTAGGACGGGTTTTAGTCCATGGTCTCGCTACCAAACCAGGAAAACCGGCTATTTTAGGTATTGCTGGTCATAAACCGATTATAGGCCTTCCGGGCTTTCCCTTATCGGGCTATTTAATTTGTGAACTAATCTTAAAACCTCTGGCGGAAAATTATTATAAAACCAAATTTCATGATTTTGGAACGATCAGGGCAGTTTTGACCAAAACCCTGGTTTCCACCACCGGGGTGGATGATTTTGTTTGGGGAAAAGTAAGTAATGTGGCAGGCAGGTATTGTTTTACTCCCCTATCGCGCGGAGCCAGTGTCAGTTCCACCCTTTTAAAAACCAATGCTCTTTTACGGATTCCCCGCTTCTCCGAAGGGTATAAAGAGGGAATGGAAATCGAGATAAACCTAAAAGAGCCCCTGGCAGAAGTGGACCAATACCTGACCGTTACCGGAAGTCATGATCTTTTACTGGACCTTATAGATTCTTTCTTACGGGAAAAATACGGCATTAAACTTAGTTCTTCACATGTTGGAAGCTTAAACGGTATCGTGGCAATTGAAAAAAATTACGCTAAGCTTGCCGGAGTGCATTTATTAGATCCGGCAACGGGGGATTATAATCAAAGTTATGTGGAAAAAAGGCTAAAAGGTTATATTCTTATAAATTTAAGTTTACGGGAACAGGGTTTAATCGTTGCCCGGGGAAACCCCAGGAAAATTTCCGGTCTTGCTGATTTAGTAAAATCCGGGGTTACCTTTGTGAACCGGCAAAAAGGCTCTGG
This sequence comes from Carboxydothermus pertinax, assembly GCF_001950255.1. NCBI lineage: Bacteria > Bacillati > Bacillota > Clostridia > Thermoanaerobacterales > Thermoanaerobacteraceae > Carboxydothermus > Carboxydothermus pertinax. Next base: position 3,801 of record NZ_BDJK01000016.1, on the reverse strand, counting down.
AACCCGGGTGTTTTTAGATTATCTCTTAAATAAGGAAAAAATAAATCCTCGCCAGATTTCCGGCTATGAGCGAGAAGAATATACCCATTTGGCGGTTGCGGCTAAAGTGAAAAATGGCCTTGCCGATTGTGGTCTTGGTATTTATGCTGCGGCTAAAATCTTTGACCTGGACTTTATTCCTTTAGGCGAGGAAAGGTATGACCTATTGCTCAGGGAAGAAAACTTAGAAGATCCGCAGGTTAAGAAATTGTTAGAGGTAATAACCAGTGAAGAATTTAAAAAAGAAGTAGAAAGAATAGGCGGGTATAAAACTACGTTAACAGGACAAATTGTGGGGAAAGGATAGGATTATGGAGATAGTAAATAAAAGAAACATTATTCGTTATTTTGACGGACGCCTGGAAGAAAAAGAAGATTTATTAGTGGATGAAGCACCCCTTACAATTTATTTTAATGGGGAAGAACTGGTAACCCTGCTTTGTACACCAGAATACCAGGATGAACTGGCCGTAGGTTTTTTAGCGGCGGAAGGATTAATAAATCGCCGGGAAAAATTAGAGAAAATCACCGTTGACCGGGAGCAGGGATTAGTCTATGTTGAATATAAAGGAAGTGCCAAACGGGGGGAACTATTTTTAAAACGGTATATCACCACGGGGTGTGGTAAAGGAACAACTTTTTACAATGCTTTGGACCCCGTTGCTTTAAAGCCCTATCAGGGGTCGGTTAAGGTACCGGCACAAAATTTATTTTTATTAATGAAAGAAATGCAGCGCCGCTCGGAACTGTACCTTACTACTGGCGGTGTTCACAGTGCTGCCCTTTGTGATGCTGAAAAAATTTTATTATTTCGGGAAGATGTCGGCCGCCACAATGCTGCCGATAAAATTATGGGATATGCCTTTTTAAACGGCATTAATTTAGAAGATAAAATCTTTCTTACCTCCGGCCGAATTTCTTCGGAGATAATTTTAAAAGTGGCCAAAATGGGAATTGGAATGATTGTTTCCCGCTCGGCCCCAACGGAACTGGCCTTAAAGCATGCGGAAGAGTTAAATTTAACCGTGGTGGGTTTTGTCCGGGCGGGTCGACTAAATATTTACACCGGCAGGGAAAGAATTTTATTATAAAAAGAGGAAATTTGACCGCTTAGGTCGAATTACGTATTTATAAAAAAATAAATTGCTCCGAGTATTTTCACCTAAAGCTTTACGCTATGGTGAAAATGCCGAAGGGTACTACTGGGAAACCGGGGTGCCTCCCGTTTTGGAAAGGAGTTATCAAAGCGCCTTTTTAAAACGGGGCGCTTTTAAATTTTAGGAGGCCAGAAAAATGCTTGATTCCTTCAACCGGGAAATAAATTATTTACGGATTTCGGTTACCGACAAGTGTAATCTTAACTGTTTTTACTGCAAGCCCGGAAACATTAAAGAATTTTTACCGGGAGATATTTTAACCTTTGAGGAAATTTTAAAAGTAGTTCAGGCTTTTTTGCCTTTAGGCTTAAAAAAAGTAAGGATTACCGGCGGTGAGCCATTAGTAAGGAAAAATCTTATCTTTTTAATTGAAAAAATTACGAGTTTACCGGGGATTGATGACCTGGCTCTGACCACCAACGGTATCTTATTTCCTAAGTATGCTAAAGACTTAAAGAGTTCAGGGCTTTCGCGGGTAAACTTTAGCCTTGATAGCTTAAATCCGGACAAATTTCGTTCAATTACCGGCGGTGGGGATTTAAAAAACGTCCTGGAGGCAATTAATCTTGCCTTAGAATTAGACCTTACTCCCGTAAAAATAAATACCGTTTTACTGCGGAAGGTAAATTTAGAAGAAATTGATGCCTTTGTGGATTTTATTTACCGCTACCCGGTACACTGGCGGTTTATTGAGCTTATGCCATTAAATGACCGGGAAAAGTGGCAGCAACAATTTGTTTCGGTTACAGAAATTATAGAAACTTTATCCGGGAAATATGACCTAAAGCCGGGGAAAACGGTAGGGGGGTCAGGGCCTGCTCGCTACTACGAAGTTACAGGAGCTTTAGGAACCATTGGAGTGATTTCACCTTTATCCAATCATTTTTGCGAGTACTGTAACCGCTTGCGCCTAACTTCGACGGGAAAGCTCAGGCTTTGTCTTGCCAAAAACCAGGAAGTTGATTTAAGGAGTCTTTTACGAGCAGGAATTTCCCGGGAAGAGTTAAGTGGGGTTTTGCGGGAGGCGATTTTAAGGAAGCCTCGGGCTCACGAGTTTGGTGAAAAAGATTTTCTAAATACTATGGCCAACATAGGAGGTTAAAGGATGGAGTTAACCCATTTTAACGAAGAAGGCCGGGCGCGGATGGTGGAGGTGACCGAGAAAAAGGAAACGGTACGAACGGCGGTGGCTGCCGGAGAAATTACCATGCGGCCCGAAACTTTAGAACTAATTTTAAATAATAAAGTAGCCAAAGGAGATGTATTGGCGGTGGCGCAGGTGGCGGGGATAATGGCGGCAAAAAAAACCGGAGAATTTATCCCCATGTGCCACCCGTTAAACCTTACTGGGGTCGATATTAGTTTTACCATTAAAAAACCCGATACCATTGAAGCTAAAGCCAAAGTTACCTGTGTGGGTAAGACCGGGGTAGAAATGGAAGCTTTAATTGCCGTTTCGGTAACGCTTCTTACCATTTATGATATGGTTAAAGCTGCGGAAAAAGGTATGGTTATAAAAAATATCCGGCTTTTAGAAAAAACCGGGGGAAAAAGCGGCGACTATAAAAGGGAGGAGTAAAAAAATGGGTAGAGTGGTGGCGGTCAATATCAGTGAGAAAAAAGGGATGCGCAAAAAAAACATTGAGCGGGCGGTACTCCGTGAAAACCACGGCATAGAAGGAGATGCCCATGCCGGTGACTGGCACCGGCAGGTAAGTATTCTCGCGTTAGAGAGCATTCAAAAAATGCGGGATTTGGGATTAAAGGTTAATCCCGGCGATTTTGCGGAAAATATTACTACGGAAGGGATAGACTTACCGAGCCTTCCCGTTGGGACTAAAGTAAGGATTGGTGAAGCGCTAACGGAAGTTACTCAGATCGGCAAAATCTGCCATACCCGCTGTGCTATTTACTACCAGGCTGGGGACTGCATTATGCCCAAGGAAGGTATCTTTGTCAAAGTCTTAAAAGGTGGAGAAGTTAAAGTAGGGGATTTAGTGGAGGTAATTAACCATGATTAAAGTAGGCGTTCTTACTTTAAGCGATAAAGGCTCGCGGGGGGAGCGAGAGGACAAAAGCGGACAGGTAATTAAGGAAATGGTGCGGGAGATTGAAGGCAAGGTGGTTAAGTACGACGTAATCCCCGATGAGTACGATTTAATTGTAAAAACCTTAATTTCCTGGTGTGACGACGAGAAACTTGATTTAATCCTGACCACCGGCGGTACTGGCTTATCTCCCCGGGATGTAACTCCCGACGCCACAAAGGCTGTCATTACCCGGGAAGTACCGGGAATCCCGGAAGCGATGCGGATGGCTTCTCTTACCAAAACCAACCGGGCGATGCTGACCCGGGCGGTAGCAGGTACCCGTGGGGGTACTTTAATCATCAATCTTCCCGGGAGCCCCAAAGGAGTGCGGGAAAACTTAGAAGTAGTTTTGCCGGTAATTCCCCATGCCTTAGAAATCCTCCAAGCCCGGGGCGGCGAATGCGCCCAACCCTAAGCACCTAATTTAGACCCTCTATGTCAATATGGGTACTTAAAAAATTTAGCTATTAATAGCGTTAAATAACATGAAATAGCATAAGTGTATAAAATTGGAA